>JAFGOU010000094.1 GCA_016926315.1 Chitinispirillaceae bacterium | reverse complement strand
AGGTGTTTGCAAAAACCGCCGCTGAAGCGATAAGTACCAGCCCGATTGAGCGAAGAAACATGGCGACCTCGTTTGTTAAGCGTTTAACCACAGCGACCCATTTCCTGCACTTCCTTTATAGCTCATTTGCTGACCCTATCTTTTAATTGATCGCTCTACCCTAACCCAGCATAGCTGGATAAGAGTTTGTAATAAATATACCATGAAGAAGGGTGGATCGTTATACCGAAAGATAACCGATAGAATACATAGGAAATCTATGTAGTGTTTGTCCGAAAACCCCTGTTTTTTAGAATCCGTCATTCCGGCGAAAGCCGGAATCCAGGGTTTCTGGCCATTTTCGATAGCTGGATACCGGCCTGCGCCTGCCTGCGCGAAGCCGCTACGGCGAAGGCAGGCCGGTATGACGTCACAAGGAGGACTTTTCGGACAGACACTAGATAATGTGTGAGGCAAATATACCCCTCGACAGGCTCACACTTCGGTAAAACACAGTGCAGGCTTCGACCCGGCTCAGTGCAGGCAGGGCAGGCTCCTTCTTGTGTATATTTTGCGAGCTTCAGGACGTTATGCCGCGGAGCCATACGATAACAATTTTTTCCGGCTCCGCCGGCTCAACAATTCAGGGAGAGGAATTTCGAGGCAAACACAGACGCTACTGCTTTTTCGTGAACTCAAAGGCGCCCAGGTCCCGCCGGTTGCTCCAGGCGGCTTCGCCCGAAAAGAGATCCCCTGTCAGGCTGTCGGCCCGGCCGATACAGGGAGAGGTCGACCGTAAACGCAAATCGGTTGAGGACCGAAACTGCGGATCGGCACTGATACCATTCCTGTCGTTTCCCGCTTCCCGCCATTCGGACCAGGTTTTGCCCACGAGGGTCCAGAATCCTGTTGTGGACCCTGTCGTTACGCAATTATTATTGTCGATGGAAGTGGTTGAACAGGCGTCCCCGTAGATATAATAGCAATACTTTGCGCCTGCAATAATGTTGTTTTTTACCACCACCCTCTTTCCGGCATCACCCTGACCGACCATTATTCCAATAGCTCCCAGTGCCGAATCCATGACCAGAGTATTATTGACTATTGAAACGCTGTCGAAATACCGCACCCAGATCAGGGACGCGAAACGGGAGGTTGCGGAACAGGTCAATACGTTACCGGAAATTCGTGCGCGCTTTCCGGGATCGGTGAGGTAGATGAGGGAGGTCATGCTTGCCTTTCCGCCGTCGCCGCAGGAGAAATCGCCATAAAACCGGTTATCGCTGATAACCAGGTCGCTGATGTATTGTGTCCGGTCATCCTGTACCGCGTTCCATGTATGAATACCGTCTCCGTGCGTCTCCCCCACGATCTGGGACGAAAGGTCGTGAATGGCATTGTTGTTTACGGTGACCCGGTGCATCCGGGTGTTTGGGGCCTCCACGGCAATCACGATCGCCTGACCGCTGGCGCTAATGTCGTTTTGGTCGATGAGAATATTTTCTTCAGTAGCGCCCGAATACGAATGAAGGTAGAGGCCGATCCAGGCCTGAGGGGCGATGGTGCACCTGGTAATTGCATAGTGGGAACAGGCGTTAATGTCAATCGCCTTGCCGCCGTTCCATATTCCGGCCCTGCCGAAATCAATAAACCCGAGGTCTTTGACTATAAAATATGATTTTCCTTCGGCAATAAGCAGCGGAGTGCGTGAATGCTGACCTGAAAAAACGGGCTGTGTCCAGGAAGGTCCCCGGTACCAGGTATGGTCGCTCGTATAGACATCGGCAGCGCCGTCGGCGCCGCTGTTTTTAATAACAAGCGGTAAAACTGCCGAAGGCCAGGCGCATCCGCCCTTAAAAACAAACCGGTCGCCGGCTTCATGACGGTAGGCCCCGGTAAATCCGGTCATGCCCGGACAGCGTTTCCAGGCCGCTTTTTTCGCCATGCCGCCATTTTTATCGGACCCATCTTCATAATCGATATACCAGGTTCGCGCCGACGCCGTGCAATGCCCAAAAATAAGGCCTGCAATCACGAGCAGATTAAACACCCGGTTCATATGCCCTCCCTGCGCCGCTAATCACGGCTGCCTTCGCGACACCGGTTGATCGATAAAGCATCGGTGCCATAGCTCAAAAGAGATAAGCAGGTAAAGATGAAAAAGATAATCTTCCCGTCCCGCCTCGTGAAGCGTTACCATGCGCCTGATATATGATACATCAAAATATTTTTGCACGGCCGACCCTTCACTAAAGAGACATTCATTCACAAAAGCGCTCATGGACCCGCGCAACCATGTATCGATCGGATTGGCAAACCCCTTTTTCTTCCGATATGCCACCTTTTTCGGGAGCCACTTTTCAGCAGCCCTCTTATGCAGGTATTTCCCGTGAAACCCCTTCAGTTTGAGGCTAACGGGAATCGTTTCGACGAACTCAACGAGACGGTAGTCCAAAAACGGCACGCGCGCCTCAAGGGAATTAGCCATGGATGTTTTATCGTTCACCATGAGTAGGTCATCCGGGAGACCGGTGCGCGTATCGATGTACAACATCCGCGAAACCGGATCGAGATGCGATATCTCATCATAGAAATGGCGCAGGGCTTCGCCCGTTTCATGGCCCTCGTAGCGGAGCTGTTCTTTGGTCGCATCGCTGAAAAGCCTTTCCTTCATACCGGTATCGAAAAACGTATAGATCTTCGCAAAACGGGACAGCATATCCGGTTCATGAAGCGACGCCACCCCTCTTTTAAGCCGCTCGTTACGGGGAAGCATATTCACCGCGTTGCGTACGGCGTTGGTTACGACCGCCGGTAGTTTGGAATAGAGTTCCGACAACCGCACCCCCAGATGCCGGTGATACCCGGCCCATGGCTCATCGACCCCCTGACCGGTAAGGACCACTTTGACATCGTTTTTCGCCAGCCGGCTGACGAAGTGGAATGCAGCCGCGGTTTCATTGCCCACCGGCTCCTCGATGTCCCAGAGGTAACGCTTGAAATAGCGCAGATAATCCTCAGGGGTGACGATCATCTCATGATGGAGGGCGCCGAACTGTTCAGCCAGCTCCCGGGCATCGGCGGTTTCGTTGGTTTTTTCCCCTTTGGAAAAACCGATCGTAAACGTATGAAGCGGACCGCTGATGTGGCGGCGCATCTGGGTGAGGATCGCTCCCGAGTCGACGCCGGAACTCAAAAAAAGACCCACCGGCACATCGCTTCTGACCTGAAGCCGCATGGCATCCTCGAATAACTCCTGATAACGCTCCATGAGCGCGTTCTCGCTGCTGACGGTGTCTATCTCAGGAATGCGGCCCCAGTAGCGGCGGACATCCACCGTACCATCGCCGGCAAGGAGTATATGTCCCGGCGACAGTTTCCTGATGCCGTGAAACAGGGTATCCGGTGAGGGAACATACCGGTAACTGAAGAGCGCGCCGAGGGCCTTCATGTCGACCGCACGGGGACATTGAGGATCCTGCAGCAGCGCCTTGATTTCCGAGGCAAAAATGAGCCGCTGGTCCACCATTGCATAGTAGAGGGGTTTTACCCCCAGGTGATCGCGGGCAAGAAAGAGCCGCTGCTGTTTGCCATCCCACAGCGCAAAGGCGAAGATGCCATTAAAGCGGCTCACACAATCGACGCCCCACTCCTCATAACCGTGGATGATGACTTCGGTGTCGGATTTTGTCTTGAATAGGTGCCCGCTTTTAAGCAACTGGTCGCGCAGTTCGATGTAATTGTAGATCTCCCCGTTAAAAACCAGTTGCAGGGTATCGTCCTCGTTGCCGATCGGTTGCGCTCCCCCGGCGACATCGATAATGCTCAGCCGCCGGTGCCCCAGCCCCACAGGACCCTTGATAAATGTCCCGGAGCCGTCGGGACCACGATGACGAATCGCCTCATTCATCCCGTCGACAATCTGCCTGTCGACACTGCCGCCATGCGTGTTGTATATACCGCAAATTCCGCACATACTACCTTTCCTTTCGTGATCTAAGCCGGCGGAGCCGGAATAAAAAAGCAGCACGCGGATGACGCGGAAAAAACGGATCTTCACTGATAATAAATAATCCGCGTTCACGCTTTATTTTTATCTACCCAAAAAACGTATATCTGTCAGACACCGACTCTAAATGGCAAAATTCGTCGCACGCCATCACCCATCCGGCGAGAGAGCAACTGACGGTAGTTCCGTGCCTCGGTGGGGCTGACCAAAAGACTTTCTTTCCGAAAGGCTGCCGCCAGGTATCCGTAGATCATCGCCGCTCCGGCCACCAGGATCGGTTTTCCCCGCGCCATTCGATGAAGCGCTTTAATGATAAAAAACATAAAACTTCCCCCGGTCCGATAGAATATCTCTCCGTGCATTACGTTGGTATGGACCCGACCCATTCCGACCCCTTCCTTACGCAGGTGGAAAAACCGGATGTCGGGAAAATGCGCGGTCTTCCACCCGGCGGCCTGCGCGCGGATCTCGTCGATCGTGTCCCAGCCGCGCAGTGCGACAAATCCGTGGATCTGCTCGAAACATTCTCGTCGCACGACCTTGCTCGCTCCGGCAGCATGATAACCGGGCATGGTGACGGGTTCCCACGAATGCGCCGTTTCCTCAAAATATATCCCCGAGGCAATCCCCAGTTTTTTGTCGCTTTCAAATCGTGAAAGCAGCGTTTCGAAGTACTCTTCACCGAAACGCAGGTCGCCATCGAGTTTGACGATATAATCGGTTTCCAGACCATCGAGCGATTTCATCCCGTAATCAAAAGCGAGTATCTCCGCGGAACCGGTTTTACGGGTCGTTTCCCCGGGGTAAAGGAGATACCGTATCCAGGGGTTGTTGCCGGCGTATTCCCTGACGATGCGGGCCGTGTCATCGGTCGATGCGTCGTCGACGATGGTCCACGCCACCGGCCGCGCCCTCTGGGAAATCATCGACGCAATAGTCTGGGCTATATACCGTTCTTCGTTCTTTACCGGTGTGATAACGGCATAGTGAATGGCGCGTGCTGCCATGTTTTTCCCCTTTTTCCCAGGACCAGGGAATCAACCAGCCCAAAGTACTCGCCCTTTTTGATGTCCCAGTTATACGCCTTGATAAATACGTCGGCTTTTTTTACCAGCGCAATCCTGTAGTCATCATGTTTTGCCATAAATACGATACCGTCCGCCAGTTGGCGTTCATTTCCCGATTCAAAAAATCTGACCACCGAATCGTTGAAATAGTACCGGTCTATTTTTGTGCTGGAAATGAGTACCGGCACATGGAGCGCCATAAACTCGAATATTTTCGTGCTGAATGCTTCATTGCCGAAACCATCAGCCCTTTTCGGGACCACGCCGAGGTCGGACATGGCCATTTTTTTTGCTATTTCGTCAATCGGCAGGATACCATGAAATACGATCCTCTCCTGAAGCCCAACCGACACCGCCAGGTCCTTTAACGCCTGCTCTTCGCCGCCCCTCCCATAGATGTCGAATCGATAATCACCGATCGCATCTCCGACAAGCGCCAGCGCCCTGATGGCAATATCCAACCCCTGATGCCGGCTCAACGTTCCGGGATAGGACATGGAAAAACTTCCGCCCCGGCGGCGGGGAAGATCGCCTTTAAATATCGCCGGGTCGGGATAGTTGAGGACCACGGAACATTTTTCGGTTTTTACCGAACGGGCGACAATCCTTTCTCCCCAGATATGGTTCGATATGATGACATGGTTCGAAAAAGCACAGCATATTTTTTCGACCGTCATCAAGGCTTTTGATAACAGGGTATTTTTACCGGCGCTGAATTTACCCGCAAAAAATTCGGGAACGATATCGTGAATATCGAGGATTACTCTTGCTCCCGTCAACCGGGGAACTATCGCCGCAAAAACCTCGAAATCCGGCACTGAATGCACATGGATAAGCTGGTAGGGTTTACGCAGGTGACGCCAGGTAAGGAAAACAAACGAATGAATGAGAAACTGCAGTATTTTAAAAAGGTAATCGGTTTTTCTTTTTTCATCGATATGCCTTGTCTGGATCCTGAAGACAGCGACGCCTTCGATGGTGACCCGGGAAGGTTGCCCCGGACGGCCTATTGCGACGATATCCACTGAATCGCCCCGTTTAACCAGAGCTTCGGCATAACGCCTGACGCGATTATCTCCTTCATAATACGTGTATGCCAGCATGCAAGCTCTCATAGCGGCTCTCCTTTCGCTATAATCGTTATGGTATCTTTTTCGGCAGCGGCACATCCACTTGCCGAGTGCTCCAGCGACCTGCGCCAGTGCTTTTTTATACGGGCAAACAGGTCAAATCGCTTTAATGTTTTTTCTGTGACTGCGCTCAGCAACGCTCCCGTTTTCCGGACCAGGTTTGCCAGTACCATCCCGGGCGTATTGTTGAAAAGGTATAACGCTGTTTCTTCCCATTTGAGAGTGCCATACTGCTGTTTGTATATCGCATCACCGAACCCGAAATCCATCCCCCGTACGTCACCCGCGGCGAAAAGATCTTCAACCATTTTTATGAATAATATCTGGCCCACGTTGCAGTCCCGGAGCGCTGCGTCAAATCCGGTGAAATCCAGATAAAAAACATGGAGGTACAACGTTCCCAACCAGAATGCGCAGGGTTTTTCATTTGCATACAGGACATAGCCCCGCATCCACCCCTTGTCTGCCGCAAGTCTCAGCCGGTTACGCATTTCCTCGTTGCAATAGAACCCTTTTCCAAGACCGCGCAGGTAGGTTGCCCGGGCGATTTCCTCTGCGGTCGCGCAGAACAGAGAGACCTCCTCCGGTGTCTGAAATATTTTTACCCGTACTATTCCCGCCGAGCATTGCGCGAGTTGACGCTCTTTGCTTCGCAATTGTGCGCGATGCTTTCTGTTGATCTTTTTTTGGAACCCCTCCAGCGTACCGGTCAGATCAGCCCACCAGTGCGCGTTGTTTTTCTGTGCGGTGTCGCGCAGATAGAAAGGGACATACCGGACCACCGCTTTGTAGACCGGGCTATCGTGGCGCATCGCCGCGAAGTGAACCGCTTTGATATGACCGCGTCGCATCATTTGTCGCAGGTGACGTACGAAAACCATAGCACCCGGATCGCCCCATGCGCCCATCAATCCACCGTAGATCAAAGTGACTTGAACAAGTGGTCTGCGGGAAACCTTCAGGTAGCCAAGCGAAACAGGCAACGGGACTTTTTCTATCCGCCCCGCGGCCATGGCAACCGGAATTTCATTATGCAATAACAGCAGTGCAATCGGATTATCTACCCTTTCCCGGTTTTTCACGATAACGGAGAAATAATCAAAATCGGCATTAGGGTGGGTCTGCCATTGCTCCCACAGTGGACGCACCGATTCCAGGGTGTCCTGTCCTACGATCTCCTTGATCCGGTAACCTTCAGAAAGTGACCGTACCGTCATACCTTTCCTCCCGTGTGTCTTTAACGCCCAGCCGCAATCCGGCAGCAATAAGCGACCAGACCAGGTAATTAAGCTGGGGTGCGAACATGGCCACATTAGTCATCATGAAGAGCATTACCGTTATAGCAGCCATGATTGCGGCATGTGTCGTTTTATCCTCCTCGGAAAGGGTATGTCGCAAGCTGAATATCTTTATCAGAAAAAAGGAATAGAGCCCGGTAAAGGCCGCAAGGCCGACCAGACCGCTTTCCAGGAGCGTTGCCGCATAATGGTTGTCCCAGCTCCACAGCGCGGTGGTTTCACCCGTATACGTGAGCAGTGCGTCGAAGGTCATTACTTCGGTTGAACCCTGGCCGAAACCGAAAAGAAGCCGTTCGCTGGAACGGGAGACCTTGTCCCATGCAATTCCCCAGAGCTCCCACCGATACTGGTAGGTTTGTCCTTTAAAAGAATCGGTATCCGCGGTTTCCTGTGCGCTCGTGGTCAGTGTTTCCAATACACCGGGCCGCAAAAAAAGAGCGATGGCAATAAGCGCCATTACCAGGAGCGTTTGTCGACGGACCGCCGCACCGGCGAACAAAAACATGACGATGCCGCCGAACATCGCCGCGAGCCAGGGCCCTCGTGAAAAAGAGAAATAGCAGGACAACAGTAACAGGCAGATGCAGATCCACCAGATCCAGCGGCGGTCTTTTCCCGTATGAGCAAAGGCAAGCGCCAGAGGCCATCCCATGGCCATGGCGGTCCCAAGCAGGATACGGTGGGGAAACGTTGACAGGATATCGTTCACATATTCCGTCTTACGAACGTACCCCGGCATGAACGCGTCAACGGGATTAAATCCGGTATAACGCTCGACAATGGCGAGTACGGCGACCGCCAGAAAAGCGGACACGCCCGCAAGGACCACCATGCGGGCTTCACGCCTGGTGTCGACACTTGCGCTGATAACGGTATAAAAAAGAACGATCTCGACGGTGAATGAGAGATAGGCCTTTATACTCACCGGCAGATCGATTGAAAAAACAAGGGGCAGGATATTCATCGCAGCATACGCTACGAGCACCCCTATGAACGGTATCGGTCGGTTCGTGTTGAAAAGCCGCTTTTGTGTTGTCGCCGCAATCAGCAAAACGATAAGAATAAGCCGTTGTAAATTAAAATTTGGCATGCCAGCGCCGGTTATCAGTACCGGATTGGCGCTGAGCGCAACAAGCATAAAAATCGACCAGTACACTCCCTGCTTATAGTTGGTAAAAAGACGCCAGGTAAGCGGCGTTAAAAAAAGTGCAATAATGAAGTAGTTCATAATAGCGGTATCAGTCTCTTCTTTTCGACTTTTGACATCAGGACCGCTAACGACATGGCCGGAATTCCATCGGGTCGGCGGAATCTTGTCGTCCTTACCCGATGGAGAGACACCTTCCACGCCGTCAATTGCCTGCGTATGGAAGCGACACTCTCCATGAGGTCTGGCCTAACGCCATTTTGTGAATCTGTTGTTACAACGGTTGAAACCTCCTCCGCAGCGTTCATGCCCGGCACTTTCCCGGCGGGTCAGAAAACGACAAGCCCTCCGTTGTGCTTGATCGATTTCTCGCACGCAAACAGAAGACGCACCACTTCAAGACCTGTTTTTCCGTCCGATATGTTTTTTTTATTCTCGAGAACACACTCGACGAAATGTGCGATCTCAACGAACAGCGCTTCGCGCAGGTCTATTTTCGGCGACCACATGTCACCGGTACGGTAATTTACCATAAGATCATGGATGTCTTCTCTGGTCATCATGTTGACGCCCCTGTCGTATATCCTGATCTTTTCGTCTGGCATGATGTCGTTCCACAGCAGCATCCGCTTGTCCCCGCCTATCATGGTGGTCCGGATTTTTACCGGTGACAGCCAGTTGACGTTAAAATGGGCCATCAGGTTGTTGGCAAAATAAACAAGGATATGGGCCACGTCTTCCATATGATTTACGTGCGACTTGCTGAAAACGCGAACGGCCTCGGGCCGGTCTGCAAGCACATGAAGCATGATGGCAAAATCATGGGGGGCCAGGTCCCATATTACATTCACGTCTTTTTGAAAAAGTCCGAGATTGATGCGGGTGGAATCGTAATAATAAATCGATCCGAGTTCTCCTTTATCTACCAGGTCTTTTATTTTCGACACCGAGCCGGAAAACAGGAAGGTGTGGTCGACCATGATTTTAAGGTTTTTCTTCTCCGCCATGTCGATCAATTCTTCGGCCTGCGACGGCGTTTGCGTAAATGGTTTTTCGACAAAAACATGTTTTCCGTTTTCCAGCGAACGTTTCGAAAGTTCAAAGTGGGTCGCTACCGGCGTTACTATCGCAACGACATCAATTTCGGGATCATTTAAAACCGTGTCGATATCTCCGGTAACGGCCATGTGCGGGTAATCCCTGGTAACGCGCGCCAGCGTCCCGGCATCCACATCGCATACACACTTCACTTTGCTTCCCGGGACAGCGTTAAAATTGCGCACGATATTCGGACCCCAGTAGCCATAGCCGACCACACCGACCTGTATCATTGTTTCTCCCTGAGTAAGTGAGCGATCCGATTTCTCAATACGCACCTTTCCCATTCATGACTGCGGCAGGAGTCTTGAACAGGAGTTGTACATCCAGCCAGAAAGACCAGTTATGGATATATTCCAGATCCATACGCACCATACCCTCAAAAGTCGTCTTGCTCCTGCCCTTTACCTGCCACAAACCGGTAATACCGGGTTTTACGTCCACGACCCGCGGTCGGTGCCACACCTCGTATACTTCAACCTCATATCCTATGGGAGGACGAGGCCCCACAAGCGACATGCTGCCGACCAACACATTGAATAGTTGCGGTAACTCATCAATACTTGTCTTCCGGATAAATCGCCCGACAGCGGTCACCCTGGGATCGTTTTGTATCTTATATGACGCGCTTTCCCCGACTTCTCCGGCGGCCGCCTGTCCGGCAATAAGCTTTTTAACGAACTCCTGGTGAATTGCCGAATCATTGTTCGCGTACATGGACCTGAATTTATACAGTCCGAATTTTTTTCCTCCGAGACCTATCCGCTCCTGTTTGAATACGATGGGGCCGCGTGACGTTGTTTTTATTAACAACCCGATGGCAAAAAGCAACGGCGACAGCGCCACGATTCCTACGCTGCTTGCGACGATGTCAAGGGCTCGCTTCATCAATAGCTGGCCTTTCTTTTGCAACGTTTGCGGAAGGTTCGCCGGGTACAATTTAGCCTCACTGCTCCTGTCCTGGGTCCATTGCTTTCCGTCTTCTTCTGGAAAGATTGAATAGGTGATGCCTATGCGGGACGCCAAGTCGCTTTTAAGAGCGCTGGCAAGCTTTTGCTTGATTTTTTCGAGTATCTGCTCGATTGCGGACGCGCCGACTTCCGTATATATCACACCAATACAGATAGGATCTTCATACCATCCTTTAACATCGACTTCCCGCGATGACGTTGCAATCGCCTTGATGATGGCACTCACTACCTGGATATCGTTGCTTGTGGAAGTCAGGACTTCTTTAATATCCAACGCGACAAAGAAAAAATGCTTCCTGGATCGCTCAGACCGTTTCCGTTCATGTACCAGAAGATCACGGAACAGCTCCTGTGAATACAAGCCGTCGGTTCCCGCACCAACCGGAAGATGGATATTCTTATCATGTTTTACTTTCATACCGTTATAAAGCAGCAACTACTATGCCGGTAATAATGATGTTTATTGCAGGGTGGCAGCCACGGTTATAGCATAGAACCCACCTTTCCACTGCAGGTTATTGCTGTCTTTCGCATAATCAGGAAGTTTTTCTCACTTTCGGTCGCTGCTTAAAGAACGATAAGGGCTGCATATGCCTCCTTAAACCGGAAGCCATACCCGGCGCATACGACGCGGTTTAAGCCCCGGAATATCATACGCTCAGGGTCCATGACATCGCCCTTCCTTCACGATGCATCCTGAATTATTTGGCTCTTGTAAATTTCGGCACGACAATTGCGGTACTACCTTCAGGGTAAATGTGCTTTCATGCATTACCAGACGTTTTTCAAGGCAGTGACTATGAAACCTGTTTTAGCGGCAGTAATTCCCCTTCTGCTATTTTGCGCCACCAACCCGGTCGATCTTAAACCAGAACCTTTGAAGGTAACCTATCAAACGCCGGGTACCGATGAAACCGCAGTGGCCCTCAACCGTAAAATCATGGTTACCTTCAGCGAGGCAATCGACGCGGCTTCGATAACTTCAGAAACCTTTTTCCTCCAGGATGGGCCGGTGACCATAGCGGGCGCCATACTCTGCATCGGCAATACGGTGACGCTTGTACCGGCGCGAAACTTAACGGCAAATACCTCCTATATCGCCTCTATAACGACCAAAATCAAGGATAGGTCCGGAACGTACCTGGGAACTCTTCAACAATGGGGATTTACCACCGGCGCAATCGCCGACACCATCGCACCATCGATAAATGCGATCTTTCCGGCCTATGGATCCACCGGAATTGCTCTCGACAGAAAAATAAGCGCCACGTTCAGTGAAACGGTTGATACCGTAACCCTGACGCCTGAAAACTTTTTCCTTTATCAAAATACCTCGGCAGTATCCGGCACGCTGACCTGCAATGGCACGATAGCGACCTTTGTCCCCACGTATCATCTATTGCCGAATACAACCTATGCGGTAACAATAACGACTGGAATTACCGATCGCACCGGAAATACCATGACGGAAAATTGCTTATGGTCCTTCACCACCGGCGATGCAACTGCCGGACAATCGTTTCCGTCGCTTGGATCCGCTTCCCGTTTTGCAGTACTGGCCCAGACGATTTCCTCAGTCGGTCCGAGTACGCTTTTGGGCGATATCGGGTCATTCCACGCATCAAGTATCAACGGTTTTCCCCCGGGGACCGTCACCGGAGTCGTCTTTTCAGGAGATACCATCACCAAAGCTGCGGGGGATGACCTTGACCACGCCTCCGCCGGGTTGACAACCCATGCGGACTCCTTTGCATCCCTTCCCGGAGATGACCTCGGGGGGATGGTAATCGCTCCCGGTTCCTACCGTTTTTCCTCATCGCTCAGCATCGACTCTGCGGATGTAACCCTCGATGCCGGGGGAGATCCCAATGCGATTTTCCTTTTCCTCATTCCGTTATCGTTCTCGATTTCACCTGATCGTAAGGTAATCCTCGGCAAGGGAGCGAGATCCGGCAATGTCTTCTGGAGAGTCGATTCGGCAGAACTCGGCGCCAATTCGGTATTAAAGGGGACCATCCTTGCCGATCAGTCGATTACACTCCGTTCAGGCGCACAACTTGAAGGCCGCGCCTTATCGAAAAACGGATCTGTTTCACTGGAAGCCGGCTCCATCAATCTGCCGTCTCCGTGATGTGGCGACAGTGGGGATTGTTAAAAAGATTTCCCGCACCATACAACGTTTATGGAGGAATACATGTCAGGTAAAACGCCTCAATTTCTCGCATTGATTCTGACGTTCTGTACCGTCATCCCCGCTTTCGGGACCGCCTCCCGGTTGGACCACCCCAGCCCGGTATGCTCCGCCGACGGCACCCAGGGCAATCCAGTGGCGGTCAGCCATCCAAGCAGCGGAGCAATTTTCGCCTGGCAGGACGAACGCAGCGGGAACAGCGACATCTACATGCAACGGTTGTGCGGCGAATGCGATACCCTTACCATGGACTGGGCACCTAATGGCGTTCCGGTTTGCACGGCAACAGGTGATCAACAGCGTCCGGTCATCATCTGCGACAGCAGTGGAAATACCATTATTGCCTGGGAAGACAAACGAAACGGCAATTCCGCTATTTATGTCCAGAAGGTGAGTGCCTGGGGCGCGATCCAATGGGCAGTTGATGGTGTTGCCCTGTGCACCTCCCCCTTT
>JAFGOU010000093.1 GCA_016926315.1 Chitinispirillaceae bacterium | reverse complement strand
GGACCGCCGCGCCTTCATCAGCAAATATGTCTCTCCGCGGGTCTTTAACGTCCTCGAACTGACCCTTGCGCAGACCATCATTGACGCGCAAAAATCCACCGGTGCCGTTTCGAACCGGCCCGCGGCCGCGATATCGCCCGAGCAGGGAATGGTCGACCGCCTCAACGCACTGATGCGACAGAACAGGGTGGAGGCCGCCTACAAGGAGTTCAAACGCGAGGAGCCGTCGCTCAAGAAATACATGGGGAAAAACGATTTCAAGCAGCTGAAAAAAATGGTCGAAGACGCCTACGAGTTACGGACCGGGATCAAGCAGAAGAAGTGATCCCGTGACCTCGCGGTCCCCGCAGCGCAACCGGTAGAGCCTCACCGAGGCACCGCCGTCGGGCGCAATGAAACGCAGGGTGTGGATGCCTGGCGGCAGCGTTCGCGAAACCGGCATGCCGGTCTTTCTGCCGGTTGCCGAAAACAGCTCAAGGGTAACGCACGCGGCTCCCTGGAGCGTTACCCGGCAAAAGGCCTTGTTTCCCCTGACGCTGATCCACGGCTCCCTGCCCGCCACCTGGAATGGTCCCTTTTTGATACCCGAGAGGTCGATCGGCGTCCCCTTGTTGATGAGCGAGCTTTTGTAGCCATAACAATCCGGTTTGCCGGTGAACCAGCGGCCGGCATACGTAGGGGTCGGCGGCGTTTCGGTCTTGAATATCGAGAGCACGGAGTCGGCGGTTCCCCACCACGGATAGACAAAATAGTGCTCCACGAACGCGCAGGTGTCGAGCAGGTCGATGTACGCCCTGAGGCCGCGGTAGTATTCCATTGAATCAACAGGTAGCGGGTTCCAGGTCGCCCCGTAGTTGAACTCCGTCACCCAGACCGGACGATTGTACTTTGTCCAGAGCGACCGGAGCCGCGAATAGAGGTTCGCCGCAGTTGATTTCTGATAATAATGGACCGCGATAAAATCGACCCGGTACTCCCGCAGCGCGGCTTTCGTCATGAAGGTATCGAGCCAGTTCCAGCCGCGTACGTTGTCGGTGACCGCGGGCGACCCGAGCCGGTACCCGGTGCGGAGCAGATGGCGGTAGCTCGCCACCGCGGTATCGGTCATATACAGGTTGCCCACGGCGCCCGACTGGTCGGTCGGATTGTCGGGTTCATTAAAGGCAAGCAGGTGACTCACATCGGTCCGGTTCCGCACCCGCACGATCCCCGCCGAATCGGTCTTGCCCCAGATCATGGGGGTATAGGTGGTGTTCGGGTACTGCGCCCCGCCGTTTCCCCAGTCGTAGTAGACCGACAGGTTAAAAATGGCGCGCTGGGTCTGGTTGCCGCCGCCCATGCCTTTTTTCCCGGCAACGCGGAAATCCGCCACCCTTATGAGGGACACGGCCCCGGAGAGTGCGGCGGGAAGGGTAAAGGCGATGTCGCTCGTGTCAGCGATATACACCGTGCTGCTTCCCGTACCGTCCGCATTGTTCGCAAAGGTCGCGAGAAACCCGCGCCGGAGAATGAATGACCTGACATTGCGCCCGAATTTCGGGGACCCGGAAGTGGCAAGCCCCACCCCGAGGGTGTCGCGGTTGCCGCCAAGGTCGGGAGCGTCATACACCAGCAGCGGGCGAAAGGTCCGCGGCCGCGAGATGATGACCGTGCCATTGACATACTGTACAAGCCTGACGTTCGCGTCAACCGACGCGGCGGTTCCGGATACCGTAAACCGGACGAGATACCTTGCCCTGACCGTATCGGGACGGACGTTGTCGAAAAACACCCACCCGTTGTCGGAGGTAAAATTGATGGTGGAGGTGTTGTCCAGCGGGTCGGTGGCGTCGGTCAGATGCAGCTCAGCGTGACCCTGCAGGGTAACCGACCGGTTGACCAGCCGCTCCATGATGACCGACCGGTCGTTTATCTCCATGGGCTCCGGAAGCGCCACGGCGGGAAGGGCAAAAGCGGCAAAGACAAGGTGGAAAACGGCGGCAGTGTGATCGCTCATTCGCGCTCCTCCCGGTACCCACACGTAATATAATCAGAAAATTCCCGGCACGCTCACCCTTAGCCACTGTTCCGGTCGAGCACCGCCACGCACTCGATATGCCGTGTGTGCGGGAACATGTCGACCCCCTGCAGCGATATGAGGTCCCATCCGGGCCTGAGCCCAGCGACGTCACGGGCAAGCGTTTCGGGATTGCAGGAAACGTAGATGATCCGCCTGAATGATGAAGTGCGCAACCCGCGGACCATGCCCGCTTCGAGCCCCTTGCGCGGCGGGTCGAAGAGCGCAATCTCATACCCTTCATTCATCATCTGCGGCAGGAGTGCGGCCGTATCTCCCCCGATGAACCGTATGTTGCGCGTTCCGTTGATCAGGGCCGCTTTTTTCGCCGCCGCGATCGACGCGCCGTTCTCTTCGATACCGGTCACTATCCGGCTCTTTTTCGAAATCCATAACGATATACTCCCCACGCCGCAGTAGCAGTCGAGCACTGAAGGACCGTGGTCGATCCATTTGAGCACTTCATCGTATAACCGCACGGTCTGAAACGGGTTGACCTGAAAAAAAGTGGACAGCCCCAGCTTGAACCGCCACTGCCCCAGTTTTTCAAAAAGAAACGGCCTCCCCCACCACGCATACTCCCGCTCCCCGAGCACGACATTGGTATGGCGGAGATTCACGTTCTGGACGATGCCGACGACCGGACTCTTTTTATCAGGAAACCGGTCCGCGATCATATCGAGCAGCCCGGCGGAAAGATGGCGCGACCCTGGCGGTTTCTCCCCATTGGTTATGAGCCCGACAAGGACCTCGCCGGTCCCGGCGGCTTTGCGAAGAAGAAGGTGGCGCAGGAACCCGGCGTGTTTTTTTTCGTCATATACCGACAGGCCGCACTTCGCGGCCCACTTCCGGACGGTCCATGCAATGGTGCTGAGCTCCCTATCCTGAACCAAGCACACCCGCTGGTCCACCACCTCGTGGGAATCCCGGGCGTAACAGCCGAGCGTTATCCCGAAACTTCTCCCCTGCTTCCTAAGGCCGAAGGGGAGCTGCACCTTGTGGCGGTAGTAACAGGGATTTTCACAGGGGATCACGGGCTGAACCGGCGATCTGGTCATGGACGAAAAAAACGATTCCAGCAGGGCCCTTTTCTCGCTCAATTGGCGCGTATACGGCAGGTCAAGCGTCTGGCAGCCGCCGCAGCGGGAGAAATGAGGACAGTTCATCCCTGTTTTGTTTTCAGACTCTCGATCCATGCCGGTTTTCCATCCGGAACGATGTGCAAAGGCCCGGAACGGTTCCCGAGACAGGAATCTCCGGTGCATCACAGGTACATCCCTTTCAGCTCATCATCAAAATGGGCGAACAGGTAAGAAATACTTTATTCCCTGTACGGCATTTATTCAAATGTAGCGTTTCTAAAAAAAAATCTGCTCGATCGCCTGTATTTTTACACTAATTTATTTAGCAAAAAAGCTTCTATTTTATTATATTGATGCACTAAACCAGTATAAACTAATAACCGTGGCCTTTCCTATTATTACTTTAAGGAGAATAAGAATGAAAACACGATCGGCACTCCTGCTGCTGACAGCGCTCCTGGTCGCACCGCTCCTGATCCCGGCAGAGGTGGTAACCGCCACCAGCGATCCCTTCACCTTTCCGCTTATCGATAATATCAGGCAGAAAAAAGTCCCGGCAGGCGCGTACGCTTTTACCAGCCACGGCTATTCAGCACGCCACCGGTCGCTTACCCTCTCATGGTCGGTCGCTCATTCGGTTGAGGCGGAAAAAGGGGTCATAACCATTTTTACCCTTCAGGGAAAAACGCTTAAAACCTTTTCCCTCGACCAAAAAGCCGGTTCAGTCACCTGGAAAATCCCGGGCAGCGCTTCGTCCAGCGGCGTTCTCATCGCCCGGCTCACCTATGGTGCACTTTCCACGAACCTTAAAATCGTCATGTACCGGTAAGGAGACCGATCAATGAAACACACCATATTCGTTACGCTCATCGCCCTCCTTGCGCTCCTGCCCGCCGAAGCGACCAGGGTATCCAACGTCAAGGTCGACCTGATCAAAGGCACGGTTACCGGAACCGAAGGCGACCAGATGACCCGCTTCTATATGGGCCGACTGACCTACACCTTTCTTGCCGAAGGAAAGGACTCCATTTTTGTCGATTTCGTCATAAAAAACCAGGCCACCGGCGACGCGATTACGGTCATCGAAAAGGTCGGCGACATCGGCCTTGTCAAACAGCGTTTTGCCGCCGACACGGCAAAAACCGTCTATTTCAGGGCTAAAATCGTAGGAACGCCTGCAGCGGCCTATGTGGCAACGGTAAGCGCCGACGCCAACATGAGCAAAATGTGGTTGCTGGCCGACTCGCTGGTCCAGAAAATGACCGTGCAGCAGCGGGCATCCACACTGTACGCCACCGAAGCGCAACAATGGTTCGGCGGTGATAATATGACGGCGGGAGGCACGATGATCGTGGGCTGGCGAAGTGCCGACGGCCCGCACGGCGTCAGATGGCCGATCGGGCCTTCCAACGAGATCGCCATCTACGGAGCCGGCGATACCGCCACCCTGTTCCCCTGCGAATCATCCCTTGGCTGTACCTGGGATACTTCCCTGGTACGAAAAATCGGACAGATCATTGGAAAGGAAGCGCGGGCAATGGGACGCTATTGCATTCTCGGCCCCATGTCCGACCTTGTGGTGAATCCTCGATGGGGTCGCGCATTCGAAACGATGGGGGAAGACCCATATCTCGTCGGTAAAATGGCGTCGCGACAGATCATGGGATTGCAGAGTGAAAGAGTCATCGCCACTCCCAAACATTTTACCCCCTATGTCAAGGAAACGGAACGGCAGGACCTGCGCGTGGTAGTGTCGGAAAGGGCGCTGCGGGAACTTTTCTGCGTACCGTTTGAAATGGGAATACTGGAAGGCCAGGCCAGGGCGCTCATGACCTGCTACAACAAAGTCAGCGTACCCGGTTTTACAAACGATATCTACGACGCCGAAAAAGCCGCTTTCAACAAACATCTGGTTGACGAAATCGTGCGGGGCGACTGGGGTTTCGACGGTGTCATCATGAGCGACTGGGCGGGCATTAATGTGGGCAGCCCGTCCTATATATATTCCATTGAACAGGACATGGACATGCCGTATGGAACCGTCATGGTCGCCAACACTCCCTTCATTGCCGACGGCACCTTTTCACAGGAGCCCCTCAACCGGAAAGCGAAACGGGTCATGTATGGCAAATTATGGGCATGGGGCGGCACCTTGCTCGCCAGCGATGCGGAAATAAAGACGTACCCGAAAAGCGTCATCATATCAACCGACCATCTTTCCTTGTCGCTTGAAGCCGCCCGCAAGGGAATCGTGCTTGCCAAAAACAGCAATGTCAGTGGCGCTCCCCTTCTCCCGCTCAGTAAAACCCAGACCTATCGTATCGCCGTGGTCGGTCCCTATGCCAACATTCGGCGTCCCGGCGGCGGCGGCAGCAGCGCCGTTACTGCGGACCGGATCATCACCCCGCTGGAAGGAATCCAGCAGATCGCCGCGGCACTCCCTAATGTGACCGTTACCACGGATTATGCGTCCGCCGATGTGGCGGTGGTGGTCGTGGGCGTTCCAAGCGAATCCGAGGACATGGACCGGACCTCCATGCAGCTTCCCGCCGACCAGTTGAATCTTGTCGCCACCGTCATGGCGGCAAAGAGCAAAACCATCGTGGTCTACACCGGCGGCAGCGCGTCAATAGCGGGAAGCTGGTCGGACGCACCTGCGGTGCTCATCGCTTTTTACCCGGGACGGTGGCAGGGCCAGGCCATTGCCGAGGTGCTCTTCGGCGACGTCAACCCGAGCGGCCATCTGAACGTCACCTTTCCTCAGACCTTTTCCGACCTGCCCTCGTTTGACCTCGATGCGAACAAGAACCTCACCCTTCGGTCGGCCGATACCGCGCACGGGTATTTCTTCTATGAAAAGACCGGAAAAAAACCGCTCTTCTGGTTCGGCCACGGTTTAAGCTACACCACCTTTCACTACAACAACATGACCGTCCGCGGTCCTTCGATCATTTCATCCAACGACCGGGTGGACATCGAGGTGGCGGTGAAGAACACCGGGACCCGCTCCGGCGGGGAGGTCGTCCAGCTCTATGTCAAGCCGATCGGAAGCAGTGTCGCGCGGCGCATCAAGGACCTGCGCGGATTCTCGCGAATCTCCCTCGAACCCAACGAGCATAAAATTGTCACCTTTACGCTCGGCCCGCGGGATTTTTCGATCTACGACGTCAACATTGCGGCGAAAACCGGACAGTGGCGCGTGATACCGGGAACATATGAAATTATCATCAGCTCGACCTCCAATCCCGAGGAATTGGTCAACGGAAACGGCAAATGTTTACGCTCTTCGATCACCATTCAATAATGCGCACAGGAGGTTTTCATGTCCGGAATCAGACCGTTTTTTTTATTGTCGGCAACGCTTTTACTCGGTACCACGGCCTTGTTTTCAAAAGAAAAGGAAATAGAGGTCACCCCGGTCGGCTATGGCGCGATGGAAGTCGGACAGATTGGTAATGGTTATTTCAAGCGGCCCAACGCCCTTACAACGGACAATATCAGCCATGTCTGGCAGCAACAGGCTTTTTGCATACTAGGCTATAAAGCCCGTTTACAGCAGCACCTTAATGTTGAAGTCACCGGCGGCGGGCTTATCGCCTACTCCACCCCCCAGATCGGCCTCCTTCCTACCACCATGAAAAAAAGGGAGTTTTTCTTTATTCAAAGCGCGTTTGCGGAGCTTCCCCTTGGTGACCCTGAAACGGCCTTTTGGCAATTCAGAATAGGCTATTTCCCCTTCAAATACAACCCCGATGCCCGAAATCTCGGCGAGTATATGTTCAGGACCAATACCTATCCGCTGGTTATTTACAGCGATTTCGATTATCCGCAGGCGAATCTGCTCGGGGTACAGGTTAAAACGGAGCTCTTCAACAAGCTGATAACGAACGATTTGTTGTTGCATAGCGAAATGAGCGGTGTTCCGGAGCAACTATGGTCGGTTTCCGACATTGCCGGCTCCAATCTTTTCGATCTTTTCAGTTTCAGCTCAGGAATCAGTTTTGCTCATTATCTTAATGTTTATCAGGGAAACGGTTATCTGGATCAGTGGGCCGATCGCTTTTTCGGCGATCCGCGGAAGTTAAACCCCGACGAACGGCGATCGTATATCGACACGATATACAACGAGACCGACACCTCGTACTTTGACTGGAAAGCAATAAAGATAATGGCGAGATTCTCCTTCGATCCTAAAAAGTTCATACCCCTGAACATTTTTGGCAGGAACGACCTCCGGCTGTATGCCGAAGGCAATGTGATCGGCCTAAAAAATTACAGGAGGTACTACCGTCATATCGAAGACCGCACCCTGGTGACCGCCGGATTCAATGTGCCGGGATTTACCTTCATCGACCTGATCTCGGTAGAAGGGGAATACTGCGCGAATAGACTATATGCCTACTCGGATGAGCGATATTTCAGCCAGGTCCCCGTGCCCCTGCCGATTTCCTATTCCGAAATCAACCTTAATCGAAATCCCTGGCGTTGGTCGGTCTACGTTAAAAAATCGTTTTTTAACGAACATACAAGCATAATCGCCCAGGTCGCGCGGGACCATAAAAAAATCAACTTCCACTATTTTGACCGGCCCTATATGTCCTTCATCGAAACGCTGCCCGACGGCGACAACTGGTGGTGGACGTTCAAGACCGAATTCAAGTTCTGACCATGATCTTTTTATACTACCTTTTTCCAAGGAGCGCTGTTCCATGAAACGTATCGCAGGTATTCTTGCCCTGGCCATAGTGTCCCTGCATCCGCAGGTTTTCGGGCAATCGATCACCGGCCGCGTGGTTACCTCGTCCGACGCGGCAGTGCCCGACGCGAATGTCGTTTTGAAAGTGCGCAACGTTTCGACCGTCACCAACGCCACCGGCCAGTTTTCGCTCGACCTCTCCTCCGCGACGCGGCCGTTAAGCCTGACAAACGGCATCGCCTCGAAAATGCATTTCAACGGCGCTTCGCTCGTTTTTACCGTGCTGACGCGTGAAAAAGTTGCGGTGGAGCTGTTTACCATGAGCGGCGGCAAGGTCGCGAAACTCATGGACCGTACGCTTGGTTCCGGAACCCATGCGTTTCCGATCACGGCATGGCTGCGGCAGAACAGACCCCAGGGCGTCTCCGTGGTCAGAATTGCCAAAGGCGGCGAGCGGTATACGCTCGCCTTTATCACGACCGGCGCCTCCGTTTCACTGCTTTCCGGAAGCGGGCTGCCGCTTTTTGTCGCGCGTACTCCGCGACCCGCCGCGGTCGGCGGAGAGATCCTGAAGGTCTCCAAATCAGGGTACGTCCCGCGGACCCTCGACATCACCTCCTATACCGCCCAGAACCTCGGCGACATCGTGCTTGCAACGGTGAACCAGGATTCCATCACTATCGAACGGAAAGTCGACTCGCTCCTGGCGCTCATGACCAATGCGGAAAAAGCCGGCCAGATGGTGCAGGCAATGAATTCGTCCATAACCCCCGCCGATGTCACCCAGTACGGGTTCGGCTCGGTGTTTAACGGCGGCGAGGAACCGGTGACCCCGAATACGGCTGCTAACTGGGCGGCCAGGCTCAACGCTCTCCAGGACGGAGCGCTCGCCTCACGACTTAAAATTCCCCTGATCTACGGCCTCGACGCGGTCCATGGCAACGGCAAAGTGGTCGGCTCAACGATCTTCCCGCACAATATCGCTCTCGGCTGCACCGGCGACACGGCCCTGGTCGAACAGGTCGGCCGCGTTACCGCCTATGAGTGCCGGGCGCTCGGCATCCACCTGACCTTTGCGCCGTGCGTATCGGTCGTGCGCGACGAGCGATGGGGCCGCTCCTATGAAGGGTTCGGCGAAACGCCCGGCATCAACGCCGCCATGGGAGCGTCGATGACGCGCGGGCTCCAGGGTGACGGCGACCAGTCGAAGCCGAGCACGATCGCCGCGTGCGTCAAGCACTACCTCGGGGACGGCGGCACGACCGGCGGCGTCAACGGCGGCATCACGACACTGACCGAGGCAACCATGCGCGCCATCCATTATCCGCCCTATGCCGCGTGCGCGCGGGAAAAAATGGCGAGCGTCATGCCGTCATACAACGCGTGGAGCAGGAACGGGCAAACCATCAAGCAGACCATCGATTCGGTTTCACTCACCGGCATGCTCAAACGCGAGTTGAACTGGGACGGTTTCATTCTTACCGATTACGACGCCATCCCTCAGGCGATGGCGGGCGGTTACTCGCCGCTGAATGTCGGCAGGGCGGTCATGGCCGGCTGCGACATGGCAATGATTCCCAACGATAAGGCCAACTGTATCACCTTCATCTCTTCGGTGCAGTCCGCGGTGACAAGCGGCTACCTCACCCAGGCGCGGCTTGATGACGCTACACGCCGCATCCTGCGCGTCAAATTCCGTATGAACCTCTGGGCAAACCCCAAATCCCAATCCGCAATGATTTCGCGCATCGGCCATACCGACCATCGCGCCGTGGCGCGCGAATCCGTCAGGAAATCGCTCGTCCTGCTGAAAAACGAGAATACCGTTCTTCCGCTGCAGCGGACCGAACGGATAGCGGTGGTCGGCCCCTGGGCAAGCGCCATGGGCGCCCAGTGCGGCGGCTGGACCCTCGGGTGGCAGGGGATCTATTCCTATACGCCCACGAGCGTCGGCGGCGGACAGACCATTATCCAGGCGCTTCAGAACCCCCAGTTCGGCGGATCGAACATCATCAACGACCCGCAGGGCAACAACCTGACCAGCGCCGACAAGATCGTGCTGGTGGTGGGTGAAACGCCCTATGCCGAAGGGTACGGCGACCACGGCTTTGTCGATCCCTATCCCAGCAATCCCGATCCCAACCTTGCCCTCTATCCCAATCGCACGAGATCAATACTCCTTGCCAACTGCCCCTACGCCTCGCTTATCGACAAATGTTACAACAGCGGCAAGCCGGTGGTCATTGTGCTCATATCGGGGCGCCCGATGATCATCACGGGCGAGCTGGAAAAATGCAAAGCGTTTGTCTGCGCATGGCAGCCCGGGACCGAAGGACTCGGCGTCGCCGACGTGCTCTATGGCGATTACAACTTCACGGGCAAGCTCACGCATTCGTGGCCGAACGCGCTGGCCCAGATCCCGGTCAACACTGGCACGGCCTACGCCGACGAGCTGAAGGGAAGCGGCGGCACCCCGCTCTTTTCCTACGGCTTCGGCCTGAGCTATTGACCATCTCTCGACCCCTGAAAGGGACCACATGCACGCAACCGGCTATCTGCTGGGCTACGACATCGGTAGCTCGTCCATCAAGGCGACACTCCTCGACATCGAAACCGGATTGCCGGTCGCAACGGCAACGTCGCCCGCAACCGAAATGGCCATTAGTGCCGATCAGACCGGGTGGGCGGAACAGCGCCCGGAGAGCTGGTGGGACAATGTCATAAATGCCACCGGTTCGCTGCGAGCCGCTTCAGGCGTAAATCTCCGCGACGTCCGCGCGATCGGCATCTCCTACCAGAT
>JAFGOU010000092.1 GCA_016926315.1 Chitinispirillaceae bacterium | reverse complement strand
GCCAACCCTTCATGGAAACCTGCCGACCCTTCATGGAAACCTGCCAACCCTTCATGGAAACCTGCCGACCCTTCATGGAAACCTGCCTCGCCGATATTTTAAGGAAGTTGGCGTCTTTTTTCAGGAAGGAGCCGACTTTTTTCAGGAAAGAGTCGATTTTTTACGGTAGATTGCGGTTTTTAGGCGGAATTCGCCTCACCCCGCCTCACCCACCTCGACAAGCTCGGTGCATAGCCTGTCCCGCTTCGTCTGGGCTCAGCACAGGCCTCTCCACAGCGTGGAGAGGGGGATCGTTTAACTGTTAAGTTGAACTGGCCGGAAGCGGAAGAAAACGACGATTTAACGGTTAAACGGTTCATCCACGCGGTACTGCGGGACGCGACAATGCGACTGTCTTTGGTTTCAATTCATGCGGTCGCGTGGGGCGCGACCTGACGTTATCCCCTTGGCTCTTGCTCTCTCAGCGTTTCAATCCACGCGCCCACGTGGGGCGCGACTTGCAGACCGAGGCCGTCCTGCTGCAGCTCTGCGACGTTTCAATCCACGCGCCCACGTGGGGCGCGACTTGCCAGGTGATATTGTATTAACAAAAAAATCAAACGGTTTCAATCCACGCGCCCACGTGGGGCGCGACCTTGAAGAGATGAACGGCAAGGTGATCGTTTGGGTTTCAATCCACGCGCCCACGTGGGGCGCGACGGGCTATGCGCCGGGTAGACCGGACAGGCTGTCAGTTGTTTCAATCCACGCGCCCACGTGGGGCGCGACCGCGCCACGGTAGACGTGCTAAATGATGCTGAAAGTTTCAATCCACGCGCCCACGTGGGGCGCGACGACCTGATTCGCTGCATAAGGGCCTGTGCCATCGCGTTTCAATCCACGCGCCCACGTGGGGCGCGACTGGGTCGACCTCGTCCCCGAAGTAAAGATCCCAGGGTTTCAATCCACGCGCCCACGTGGGGCGCGACTTCAGGCAATTCTGCCTCTCAGGGGAAAAATTTTGTTTCAATCCACGCGCCCACGTGGGGCGCGACCGTAGCACATATAACCTTTGTAAATATAATCTCTTAAAAGTTCGTTTTCGCGAACCCTGCCGCGAAGGTGCTTGGTATCATTTATAATTTCAAAGAACGTTAGCCCTAAGTGTTTGTTATCAATATTGTTTAATAATTCGCGAACCTCTCCGGTAAATCATGGTCGATCCGGGTACGCGGCAGGCGCTACACTAGTATCAACCCCTCCGGATCATAGGTCTGCTTTGCTCCCACGTGTTCAACCTTACGCTTCCAATTTGATCCGAGAAAATAGAACCGCAGGCTGTCGGTTTCGGTTTTAACGATATCAATCAACTCCTGCCTGAACACGACCCATTTCGCCGGATCGACCAGACATTCAAACACCGAGTTCTGTACCCGCTGGCCGTAATTCTTGCATACCTTTGCCACATTGCGCAACCGGCGCTTTCCTTCGGTGGTTTCTACGTTGACATCGTATGTTACGAGGACCATCATGGTTTACCTCCTGAATTTCGCCTCACCCCGGCCTCCGGCCACCCCTCGCCTCACCCCTGATGCTGCGCATCTTCCCCTCTCCACTCGTGGAGAGGGGACTGAGGGGTGAGGCGTGCTTATTTCCACACAAACGGCGGGTATCCGTCAAGGTCGCCCCGTAAATGCCGTGCAAGAATACGAGCCTGAAGATATGGAAATAATCCTATTGCCGCCTTTTCCCGTAAAAACGGATGCTCAAGCTCCTCCCGTTTTCTTTCCTGATATGCCTTGATAACCTCTTTTTTCGTTTCCGGCGTCATGGTAACAGCGCCTGATTCCGTTATTTTAAATCCATCCGGCTTTACCTGTTGCCGGTTGATAAGCGTCAGCGCCAGCCTGTCGGCAATAAACGGCCTGAACTCCTCCATTAGGTCGAGCGCAAGGCCCGGTCTGCCCGGCCGGTCGGCATGCAGGTATCCTGCCTGGGGGTCGAGGCCGACCGATTCGCACGCGCCCACGCAATCATGGGCCAGAAGCGTATAAATGAAAGAAAGCAGCGCATTCACATTGTCCAGCGGAGGTCTGCGCGTCCTCTCTTTAAAGAAAAAGCCTTCTTTTTGCGAAACGATAAAACGGTCAAAAACAGAAAAATACGCATGACCAGCCTCACCTTCCTTGCCGCGCACGGTCTCAATGTCAGTTTCCTTTCTCAGACGATCAATGATATTTCCCAGGTAGTCAGCGCATTTTGAAAATGACTCCACAGCCTCCCGGTCTTTCGCGTCCCTGCCCGCGCGAAGCAGCACGGTACGGCAATTTGCGATCTTTCCAATCACAAAACCCGCGGCCAGCGCCGCTGTTTTTTCCGGATCATCCGCCCGGCGGTACTGTTCCTTGCGCAACAGGATATTTCCCGAAACCGGCCCGCTGACGCGTGCCATAAATCTTCCATGCTCGGTGAGAAAAGAAACATGCACGCCCCGCTCAGCGCAAAGTTCCATGAGCGGCGGGGTAAATCCTACGCCGCCGATACACACAATGCCTTCGAGAGCGGCAACCGGGACCTGTAGCTTTGTCTCCTGTTCCACGCGGACAACAACGGTTTCGCCTTCGCGGCACAGATATGCGCCCGGAGTGGTGACGTAGAGGGTGTTGAGAAGGTGTTTCATCGCCTCAACTCGCCTTACCTCTCGCCTCACCCCTGATGCTGCGCATCTTCCCCTCTCCACTTGTGGAGAGGGGACTGAGGGGTGAGGCGATTTCGGTTTTTATCCCTGCCAGAACACTGCCAATATCACCAAATACTTCGTCGTTGGTGAACCTGATCAACCGATACCCTTTCTGTTGTAACAGCATAGTCCTCAATGTATCATAATCAGACTTTTTTGAATGCACGCCGCCGTCTATTTCAATAACAAGCCGTGCTTCGCTGCAAAAAAAGTCAGCGATAAAAGCCCGTTTTTTTCCAAAATATTCCAGAACAACCGGTTTTTGACGCACGATCTTTGATCCAAGTTTCCTGTTCCGCACGTGTTGCCATAGCACAGCCTCAGCAGGCGTCTGGTTTTTGCGTAATTGACGCGAACGAATGGTGATTGGTTCCATGAGCAGTCCTTTTCGCCTCACCCCTCAATCCCCTCTCCACTCGTGGAGAGGGGAAGATGCGCAGCATCAGGGGTGAGGCGTTCCTTTAAATATTTTCCCACGCTCATCCCCGCCTCCGGCATGCAGATATCCATAAGCGAACAGCGCTCGCATTTCTTTTCATATACCGCCGCCGGAGTTTTTCCTGAATCGATAAGCGAATGAAGACGGACTGACAACTCCCTGGTCTGGCTGCGTAATTCCTTACCGAATTCCACATCATGTCGTTTATGCTGCGAACCGTAATACAACGATCCGCTTTCGATCCTGCAATTGAGCATCTCCTCAAGACACATTGCCTGGCCGCACAATTGCACTTCGTCGCACGAATCCTTTTTCGGCTTGCCCCGCTTGTATTCCACCGGGAACGGTCGCCATACTCCCTTTTTTCCCGGAAGCGTTACACCTGTTTCAGACCGGTGGAACTCCACCACGTCCGCCACGCCGGTAAGACCGAGTTCCAGCGACCGCAACTTGAGCCCACGCACGATATACAAGTCACCGCGGGATTCGGAGTCCTGCTCATGCACCCGGTCGTGCAAAAGCCGCCCCTCTGCCGTGAGCCGGTTCTCCTCCCATGCCTGTTCGATATGAATGAGCGCGCACTGACGTTCGCAGAACGCAAGATGCTGGAGCGCGGAGAGAGGGAGGAGGGAGGATTCGGGGAACATTCGCCTCACCCTTGATCCCTCTCCGCTTGCGGAGAGGGACAAAAAGACCGGTTTTCAGCTTTACCGGGTAGTATTTTTGTGTTATTATCATAAGGAATACTCAAAGGAACCCCCAATGAAATCGTACAAACTGAACGCCATCATCGAAAAAGACGAGCATGGTTATTACGCATTCTGCCCTGAACTGGAAGGCTGCTGCTCCCAAGGCCGGACGCTCGATGAAACCATGAAAAACATTCGGGAAGCCATAAGTCTGTACCTCGAAACCCTGACACCAAAGGAACGCGAAGCCCTCAGACACCGCGAACTTATCACTTCCAGCCTTGAGGTGTGCGTTGCCTAAACTGCCGCGCCTGACCGCTTCCGAAGCGGAAAAACTCCTGCTCAAAGCCGGTTTCCGGTTGATGCGCAGCAAGGGCAGCCACCGGATATATTTCAAGAACAACGTCCGCATGGTCATACCCTACCATGCTGGTAATGTCCTGCACCCCAAGATCGTCAAGCAGGTGGAACAGGCGATTGAAAGGGCAGAATGAGCCTTCTTTTTTAAACTTCGGCTTTATGCTGAAAATCCAACACGTGACAAATGTCTTGGTGTAATGCACGCATTGGTACATCAAACGTTTCAGTTGTCGACAAAAAGTCGACAGTTGAATTTTGTAGGGTGGGTACAATTTGTACACACCTTTTTTTTAACCGACCTTACGGATCAATTTCACTTTTTTATCGTTTAGACCTGCTTCGTCAATAGCCACCTCATAATCGGCATAAGACCGTGCTGGTTTCGATGCATCTTTTCGTCTGACTGATACGCGATCAAAAAGTTCTGTTGCAGATACGTTGCCCATTTTTGAATCGTGCTCAAAGACATAAAGGCCGCGCGTTGCCATCATCCCGCTCGCTCACGGGGAACATCCTGCGATTATCGAAGCAGTAAAAGTCGCCGCCGGTTCATCCCCGCTCGCGCGGGGAATATCATCGAGCGCGAGCCTTGCCTGATAAAGCAATCTGTCTGCTCGTGCTCCTCCCGGCTGTCCGGCAGCATAAAGTCTTACCCCTGCTTCGCCTACCCATATCAACAGGCACCCGACATACGCGGCAAGTTTGACTGCCGCATGCGTCACCCGTATACCAGGCTCAAGTAGAATACAGGCAATACTTCCAACCGGTATATGCGTACGCACGCCGGTCTTGTCCACCAGTACGAAAGCGCCGTCAATGACGTCGATCTCGCCATACTGCAAAAACAGCATTGACGAGCGCTCCTTGAGCATGATGGGTTTGGGCGGAGGAAGTCCGTTCATCGCCTCAACCCGGCATCCGGCCACCCTTCGCCTCACCCCTGATGCTGCGCATCTTCCCCTCTCCACTTGTGGAGAGGGGACAGGGGTGAGGCGGGGTCAGGGGTGAGGCGCTTCGCTTACTTCTCGATCCCTGCCGCTCTTTTCAGTTCCCGGTATATTCTTGTCACGCGCTCCACCTGGCCTTTTGCCGGGAACCGTTCGTAGAACCCTTCGCTGCGGAAGTCGCGTTTGAGGTCCTTCCAGGACTCAATGGATTTGCGCCACTCTTTTACTTGCGCCGCTCCTTCGAGGTTGAACGCCATGTCCGGGGCCAGGTCGGCCATTACGCGGATCATTGCCTTTATGGTCACGGGTTTGGTGACCATGTAGTCCTTGTGGCCCCAGGCATCGCCCCATACCGCGGCTGCGGCCTTGAAAAAGTCGCGCGCTGCGGTATAAAGCTGTTCGGTAAGTCGTCTGATTTCGCCCGTACGTTTTTCGAGTGACTTTTCCGAGGCCGTGACCCAGCGGTGGATCTCGTTGAACAGCTCGGCCTGCAGGATCCACTTTTCCTGGCGGCTCCTGCCCCCGAGCCGGTTGATCCGGTACTGGAGCGGGCTGTCGTCCTGGCTGTACAGCTTTTCCACGATGCGCGCGGCGAGTTTTCGGTCGGGCGAGGCCCAGGTGACTTTTTCATACAGGTCGATCAGGTGGCTTTTATTGATGCGCGTGGGCGTTGAATTGATGATCACGAACATCTCGGTGGCGAAGTCCTCGGTCTTGCCGTCAAAGATGATGCACGGCACTGACAGGGACGGCGCTTCTTCTTTTTTCTCGTTGAGGTAGAACTGGAGCGCGGCAAGCCGGTGCTGGCCGTCGATGATCAGGAATTTCCCCTTTGGCTCGCGCAGGTTTCCGGCGTTTTTCATGGAGCCCAGGGCCTCGAATTCAAGCTGTTCGCCGGTAAAAAGCAATATGGTGCCGGGTATGGGCGGCTGGCTGACCGCGGTATCGTAAAAGTTCTTGATCGCCTTTATTTTCTGTCTTGAGAGCGTGCGCTGGAACGCCTTGTCTGTTTTTTCTATCCTGGCAATGAAGGAGCCGATCTCATCCTCCTCTGGCAGTTCCTCAGCGTAAATCGAGGTGCCGTCGCCGTAGTACCGGCTGATGAACCGCACTTTCTCGAGCAGGTCTTCGGCAGGGTAGCATACGAAATAGAAAAGCGCGTCCTTCTGGCGGATCTGGGTAGCGAGCATACGGCGTTTCTCCTGTTGAAAAGAATTGGGAGCGGCATACGAGTCGGTTTTTTAAAGCATGCTATGCAAAATAGGAGCTTGTACGTGGCAGGTCAAGAATGGCGTAGTTCATATTTTTATGGAACTCATTACGAATATATTATATATTTATGGAGGAAATTCTCGGGGGTTCGGAACGGATGTATGAACGGATTTTATCTGTTAAGGTGCCCAGGGGTAAAGCCGCATTTTTATGGGGTGCGCGAAAAACGGGAAAATCGACCTTTTTATCGCACGAATATCCCGAAAGCCTTCGCGTCGATTTACTGCTGAGCGATACGTTTTACGACCTCTTGCGCACTCCGTCGCTCTTGCGCGAACAGCTTATCTTGAGCGCTGAACGCGGCACGCTCACGCAACCGGTCATCATCGATGAAGTACAGAAAATACCCGCGCTCCTCGACGAGGTCCATTGGCTCATTGAAAACAAGAAAATCTCCTTCATTCTGTGCGGTTCCAGCGCGCGAAAGCTCAAACGCGGACACGCGAACCTGCTCGGCGGGCGCGCATGGCGTTTTGTCATGCACCCGTTTGTATCGGCGGAAATTGGCGATTTCGATCTTTTGCGGGCGCTCAATCATGGGCTTATCCCGGACCATTACCATGAGAACGATTACCGCCGCTCGCAAAAGGGATATGTCGTCGATTATCTTCGAGAGGAAATAATGGCGGAAGGATTGACCCGGAATATCGCCGCGTTTTCGCGTTTCACCGATGTGCTCGGATTCTGTACGGGTGAAATGATCAACTACTCGAATATCGCCCGGGATTGCGGCGTTGATTCAAAAACAATCCGCGAATATTTCCAGATAGTGGCGGATACGAACCTGGGTTTCTTCGTCGAGCCTTTTACTAAGAGGAGAAAGCGCAACATAATCTCCAGCACTCCGAAATTTTATCTCTTCGACACGGGTATCGCAAACTTTCTGTCGCGGCAAACGATAGAAGAAGAAAAAGGGCCGCAATTCGGACGCAGTTTCGAGCATTTCATATTTACCGAATTGATCGCATACAATGACTATAAAGAATGCGACAAAACGATTCGCTACTGGAGAACGGTGCAGGGACAAGAAGTGGATTTCGTAATTGATGACGCCGAAGCGATCATTGAGGTTAAAGGCGCTTCCCGCGTCGATGCCGCCGACCTGCGGCACCTTCATTCATTTACAAATGAATACAAGCCGCGCAAAGCAATTGTGGTTTCCAACGAATTGAAACCCCGAAAGAGCGGCGAGATCCAGCTTTACCCGTGGCGGCTGTTTCTGGAAATGTTATGGAGGGGTGAGATTTTCGACGCGTAATCGCGGGGCGTCACGCAGAGGCACATCCGAAGCGGTATGCGGAGCAATACGGTTTCATCTTCCCCGTCTCCCCAAGAATGCGGGAAATGGACCGAAGGGGTAAGCGGGTCGTAGCATGGACGCCAAGCAAAGAATTCGGATCGAACCGGTTCCGTTCCGTCACAGCAGGATGTTCACCACGATGAGATTGGACACCAGGATAAGCACCATTGCCGCGACCACGGCTTTTTTCGTTGATTCGCCCACGCCGACCGCGCCGCCGGTGGTGAAAAAACCGAAGTAGCAGCCGCTCAGGGATATGGAAACGCCGAACACGAACGCCTTGACCAGACAGATGACCACGTCCTGAACGCGGAACAGCATCTTGAGTCCGTGGTAAAAGGTGGCCTGATCCAGGCCCATGGCGAACTGGGATAGAAGCTGCGCGCTGATGATGGAGAAAAATGCGGAAAAAATGGTGAGGACCGGGACCATGACCGCGCCGGCCGCCATGCGCGGGGCAAGGAGATAGCGGTACGGGTCGAGCGAGAGGCAGGTCATGGCGTCGATCTGTTCGGTCACGCGCATGGTGCCTAGTTCGGCGGCAAGACGCGCCCCTACCCTGCCGGTGATGACCAGCGCGGTAAGCACCGGCCCGAGCTCGGTGAACACTGCTTTACCCACGGCAGTGCCGAGGTAGGTGAGCGGCATGACGTCGGAAAAAAGGTATTGCACCTGCCAGGCGCTGACCAGACCTACAAACGCGGAGGTGAGCAGCACAATCGGGATCGTTTTAACGCCCAACACCATCATCTGCTCGATAATGAGATGAAACCGGGCCGCCGTACCGGGCATGGCGCGCATGATGCGCATAAAAAAGCGGGTCACGGCGCCGAGCTGGATGACGGACTCACGCGTGAATGCGCCGACCGATTCGGCGATAGTGTCGACCACTGCGATCATGGAACTGTCCTGTTCATCCTATTGTACCATTTGCCGGCCTGGACCGATGGATTTTTTTAAGCCTGCGCCAGACAAGATAGGCGCGCAGGTAGGGAAACGTAAGCAGGCCGACCGCCGCTGGCATGATCACCCGTCCGAGCGACGTCCGCAGACCAACGCTGCCGGCAATCGTGAGATCGTTGCCAAAAAAAACCGGTTCAAAACTGACACTGCAGTTTTTCCGGCTGCCGACAATGCAATTGCTCAGCGCGGCATACCAACCGTATACCCTGCCGAGCAGCGCCGGATCATCCATGCCTGCCCGGGCGTACAGGCGGAAATGGTCGAACCGCATCAGCCTGAAAGAGAGCGCCGTTATTCTCATGCTCCAGCGATATGCCCTGGACAGGGCGCGATACCGTCGAAGGACCGTATAGGTCGCGGTACTTTTTTCCCATAGCGTTCGGATCTTTTTAAACAGCGCCCCGCGCTGTTTTTTCTCCTGTGAATCTTTTTTTTCGTCCCTGACCGAATCCCCGCCATCCTGGACCGGCGATGGCTGTTCCAATGGTGGCATCGGTTCCGGTCCGGATACCCTTTCACGCTGGTTGCCGTAACCGGTCGCTTCCCCTTCAGATGGAGCACTTACTGCAGCTTCGGGCGGCGGTGCGGACGGCGATGGTTCCGGCGCCTCAGGTGGTGAGACGGGCCCGTGCGAAGAAGGCGGTTCCTCTTTTTCCCGCGGCCTCTTGTCACGACTGACCCTGGAGGAGAGATCTACACGTTTGCCGAAGACTCTCAGTTCCAGGTGATGCAGGCCGATATCGAATTTCATTCGAACGATCACCGGGTGCATCCAGCTGAGAAAAACCGTTCCGCTGCTTGCCTGCGGCTCGATCGAGAAATCGGTGCGCAATGCAAACGGAGACACCAGGACGATGAGCATGAACACCAGCATTGCCGATGCCAGAAAAATGAAAATTGTTAAGACCGTTGAAGCCATTGCGAGGTACCTCAGGCGGTCGGTTTTTCAGCCGTGTCAGGGCTCTTTTCTTCCTGCAGGTCAGTTTCGCCGGGCGGTTCCGGCAACCGGAACCCGCTTTCCGTGATGATCTGGTCCATGACCACGTCGCTGTAGGAGAAAGGAAGCTGCTCATCCTGTACCTGCATATCGAATCCCAGACCGACCATCGGAACACGGCCCTTGAGCTCGCGGAGAAAATTATCATAGTAAGCGAAACCGCGCCCGAGGCGCGCGCCGAACGAGTCGAATGCCACGCCCGGGCACACGATGAGCTGCAGGTCGCTTCGGAAAAAATGGTCACGCAGGTCATGCCTGGGTTCGGGCACGCTTTTTTCGCCAATGATAACGTCTTTTTCCAGGTCCCTGATTTCACCGATACCCAGGCTTTGCGTCTCTTTCCTGCAGTAGGGCAGCACGACCCTTTTGCCGGCGGCAAGCATGGCCTGCAGAAGTGGTCTTGTTTCGACCTCCGCCCCCATGCTGAGGTAGAGCATGATTGCTCCGGCGCGTTTGAACTGCTCGCTGTTTTTAAGCAGGCCGCAGATTGCTTCCGACTTTTTTTTCCGCTCTGCGGGATCAAGCGCGCCGCGCGCCGCCAGATATTTTTTCCGCAGCTCCTTTTTTCTGTTGGCGACGGCGGTGTCGTGCGGAAGCGGCGGCGGGCCGTCCAGTTCCCTGGTCACTTCGTCAAATTCCTCTTTTACCTTGTCGCCGTAACGCCGCATTTTTGCGACAAAACGCGCGCCGTCGCGCAGGAACCTGGGCAGCTCCTTTGAACCGAAAAAGAGAAGTATCAGCAGTACGATAAGGATAACCTCAGAAAAACCGATGCCCATGTTCATGTTTTTTTCCTCCCTGCAAGACGCGCGATGAGAATGCTCACGCCGTACAGCACCAAAAGCGGCACCGCAAGAAGCGACATGGAGAAAACATCGGGCGGCGACAGGAGCGCGGCCATGACGGCGATGATCACGACGGCGATGCGGGAATGCTTGATCAGGAAGCGCGCGTCGATCAGTCCGAGGCGCGCCAGCATGAAGGAGATCACGGGTAGCTCGAACACCACGCCGAACGCGATGCTGAGTTTGAGCAAAAAACCGAAATAGTCATTGATCTTGAAAAACGGGTCCAGCCGGTACGCGGCGTAGCCGGTCAGGAACTTGAGCACCAGCGGCAGGGTGAAGTAGCAGAACAGGAGACCGGCGACAAACGAAAGCGACGCGATGATGACCGTGGGCAGGACGATCCTTTTCTCCTTTGCATACATTCCCGGCGCGACGAAGCGCCACACCTGGTAGAACAGTACCGGCGCGGCAAAGATAAGACCGCCCCCCAGGGCAATTTTTACGCTGACGAGGACCGCCTCCACCGGGGAGGTAAAAATAAGGTGGGGTTTGGGTTCGGCGAATCGCAGGGGATAGATCATCGCGACATCGAAAATCTGTTTCCAGAAGATGCCGCAGGGTATGGCGAAGAGGCCGATGGCAATGGCGATTTTTATGAGCCGCCACCGGAGTTCCTCGAGGTGATCGAGGAACGACATTTCGCCGCTGTCGGAACGCTTCACGCCTTGGCGTCGTCCTTTTTCTGGGCGGGGGAACCGTCCTTTTCGTCCGGTTCACCCTCTTTTTCAACCTCTTTGGAGGCCTTTTTGAACTCCTTGATGCCGTGGCCCAGTCCCTTTGCGAGATCCGGGATCTTTTTCGCGCCAAAAAGCAGCAGAACGATCAAAAGAATGATGAGCAGCTCCTGGCCGCCGATATTTGGCAACATGCTGTGCCTCCTTGTAAATTGTGCGGACGGTCCGGCGACCGTCACGGTACTCCTTAAAATATATCAGAATTGCCGGCTGTTTCTATTGAATCGCCGGAACCGAAGATTGCAGCTCTCCCGGTTAATCTCTGTAGCTGAATTATCTGCGCATTTTGCGCGGATAATTACGCGTACAGAGACTTATGCCGCACAGCCATGCAATAACCTTTTTCCGGCTGTGCCGGCCTATTATTTTATCAGGTTCACCGGCTCCATCACGAATCAGCATTGACCATGAAATTCTACGCGGACCTTCATATCCACTCCCCTTTTTCCAGGGCGACCAGCAGCCAGTTGACCTTTGAGCAGCTCCATGCGTGGGGCATGCTGAAAGGAATAGGATGCATCGGCACCGGCGACTGCCTCCATCCGTCCTGGTTTTCGCAGTGCAGAACCAGGCTGCTCGACGACGGGACCGGCCTCTTTTCACTCAAAGAAGAGCATGCCGCCGTGACCCGGCACCTCGTGCCTGCCGCCTGTTCAGGCACGGTCCGGTTCATGCTGACGACGGAGATCTCGAACATCTACAAAAAAAACGGCAAGGTCAGGAAGGTACACAACGTCATCTGCCTGCCCTCGCTTGCCGCTGCGGAGAAGCTCATCACCCGGCTCGAGCGCATCGGCAATCTGAAATCCGACGGACGGCCCATTCTTGGTCTTGACTCACGCGACCTTTTCGAGATCGCCCTTGAAAGCGATCCCAACGCCCTGCTCATCCCGGCCCATATCTGGACGCCCTGGTTTTCGGCGCTCGGCTCGAAAAGCGGGTTCGACTCCATCCAGGAGTGTTACGGCGACCTTGCCCCCCACGTCCACGCGGTCGAGACCGGACTCTCTTCGGATCCGCCCATGAACTGGCGGTTGTCCAGCCTAGATCCGTTCGTCCTGGTCTCCTCGTCCGACGCGCACTCCCCTTCCAAGCTCGGCCGCGAGTGCACCGTTTTCGACACCGACCTTTCATATGGCGGGATCTTCAAGGCCCTCTCCGATCCCCATGACACCGGTCTTGACGGCACAATAGAATTCTTCCCGGAAGAGGGCAAATACCATGTGGACGGTCACCGCAAATGCGGTGTCCGTTACTCACCGCAGGAATCCGCCAAAAGCAAGGGGCTCTGCCCCCGATGCGGCAGGCCGCTTACCATCGGTGTCATGTCGCGGGTGGAAGAACTGGCTGACCGCGAGCCGGGGATCATGGCCCCGCGCGGCAGGCCCTACAAAAGCCTGATCCCGCTTGCCGAGATCATTGCCGAAGCGCTGGATTGCGGTCCTGAAACCAAGTCGGTGCAGCAGGTGTACCGCACGCTCCTCCATACCATCGGCAGCGAATTTTCCGTGCTTCTGGACGCCGATACCGCAGCGATCGCCTCCACGGCCGGAGACCTTATTGCCGAAGGGATACGCCGTATGCGCTCGGGCGAAGTCATGATCGAACCGGGATATGACGGCGAATACGGCACGGTCCACCTCTTTACGCAAGAGGAACGGCATACCCTCGGCGGCCAGGAAAGCCTGTTCAAGCCATCCACGGCAATAAAGCGGCGCGCTGCGCCCGGGATGGCGGCCCGGACGGGCGGTAAAAAAAAAGCGGGGCCCCGCGCAGACGCCAAAGCCTTGCCAAACGACAAGGGAAACGCTCCGCACACGGCCCCGCCCCGTCTGAATGACGCCCAGCGCATCGCGGTCGAACACGAAAACCCGCGCCTGCTCATCGTCGCCGGACCGGGCACGGGGAAAACCCATACCCTGACCCAACGGATCGCGCGATGCTCCGGACGGTTACCGGACGGTCAGAAAAGCCTTGCGCTCACGTTCTCGAACAAGGCTGCCGAGGAGATGCGGGAAAGGCTTACGCGGTCAGATCCAGAGATTGCCTCGCGTGTTTTTGTCGGCACGATCCACGCCTTCTGCCTTGCGCTTCTCCGCCGGTTCCCGTCACAGGCGGTCCTGCCGACCGTCTTTGCAATAGCCGAGCCTCATGAAATCCAGTATCTCGCTGCCCTTGCCTGGCCTGACGAGCGTCCGGCGAAACGGCGAACCCTGCTCCGCGAAATGGGCCGCATCAAGTCAACGGTGGTCGACGGCGAATACCCCGCCTTTGTCACTCTTTTCGACACGCTTCTGCTATCAAACGGCCTGCTCGATTTCGACACGATCCTTGTCAAATGCTTCTCTCTTCTCAGGTCGCACCCCGACATTCTCAACGCGGTGCGGAATGAATACCCTTCATTGTTCGTCGATGAATATCAGGACATCAACGAGGTCCAGCATGCGATCCTGCTTCTGCTGGCAGGCACAAGCGGCGCAATCACGGCCATCGGCGATCCGCACCAGTCTATCTACGGCTTCCGCGGCGCCGAGGTCCGCTTTTTCAAGTCCTTTACAGAGGATTTTCCCGGCGCGGTCTGCCTTTCTCTCACTGAAAATTACCGCACTGCCGCAGGTCTTCTCCAGGCGCTCGGCCAGCTCATCCTTCCGGCGCAGGACGCTGCCGCGCCACGGCTTGTTCCGTCACTCGCGATACGGGGCCGCCTCACGGTGCATGAGGCGCACAGCGACAGGGCCGAAGCGGAATACATCGTTCATACGATCGAACAGCTTGTCGGCGGCACGAGCATGCTTTCCCATGACACCGGCCGCATCTCCCACGGCGGTTACGCCGAACGCTCTTTTTCCGATATCGCGGTGCTCTATCGTGTCAATTCGCTGCGCCGCGATCTGGAAGAGGCGCTGCGCCGCAGCGGGATCCCCTTCAACGTGACCGGCGAACAGCCGCTGCACAGCCGACCTCCGGTGGCACTGCTCATCGGGCTTTTGAGGCTTGCCATGGGAGAAAAAATCGCCATCGAGACCTTATGCGGCCTGCTTGAACAGGCGGTAACGGCGTTCACTCCGGCAATGGGTTCCGCGCTGTTCCACAACCTGAAAAGCGGGTTCCGGTTCATCGATTGCGGCGGCCTGCAGTCGGTCCTCTCCTCAGACGGAACCGTACCCGGTGAAATGGTGCGGGCTTTCGCCTCTTTTTTCAATACGGTCGAGGCGGTGGGCGAGCTCCTGGCTTCGAACCGGATCGAGCAGGCGCTTGCCATCTGCGCAACACTGCAACCGGTAAAAACGGAGCTTGAGAAAAACAGCGTCATGCAGGAGATAAGGGAACGGCTCGACCGTATCGCCCGGATCTCGTCATCGTGTCGCCATTTCATGGACACCGTGCTGCTGCAGCGCGAGGAGGATGGAACAATCGGCAGGTCGGAACAGGTTTCGTGCATGACGCTGCATGCGTCAAAGGGTCTTGAATGGCCGGTGGTATTCATCATGGGGTGCGAAGAGGGCATACTACCGCTTTCACGCGAGGAGCGGCTTACCGACATGAACGAAGAGCGGCGGTTGCTGTATGTCGGCATGAGCCGGGCAAAAGAGTTTCTCTATCTGACGCATGCCCGGCAGCGCCTGTTGTACGGTGAAAAAAAGAGTTGCAGCCCGTCACCGTTTCTTGCGGACATCGAAGATTCCCTGAAGCGGCGGGAAAGCGATTCGTTGCGGAAGAATCGCCCAAAACCGGCCGAAGCCGAGCAACTGACCCTTTTTTAGCCTTAAACGCCTGCATGGGCATTACCCCCTCAAAATCCGCTATTTGTTTTTTAACTAAAATTTAAGCATTCTACATAATTTTTTTTTATACTAAACAGATGAAGGGAATTGCTGGAGAAGATTGATCCATCTTCTCACGAGTGGTTTGTATTCTGTTTATTATTCAAACGTTTAAACCAACTCTTCAAAAGGGGGCCTTTTATGAAGAATCAACACGTTCCTTTCCCCGTGTTGGCGCTATTTTTCCTTTTCATCTGTTTTTGCGTGCTGCTGACACCTGCAGAGGCGAAGGATGGTTCACCAGATACCAAGGTTTTCACGGGAACCATCCAGATAATGATCCACGACGACATAGACGGCACCGTGGCGGAACATGACTATCTCATGCTCGAGAGCGACAAGGACAATTGGCTGAGGATGACGTATGCATCGCCCAATGACCGGGTAGCGCATGTCAAAGGCGGGAAAACGGTGTCGGTATCAGATGTTTTTGGCGAGGTGAAGGTCACCGGCGCTCTGGTTGATAATGAATTGCATGTCCAACACATCGATCTGATCTCCTCCGAAACCAAATCTCTTTCTTCAGGCGCTCCAGGCCCGGGAACAAAGAAAATCGCAGCCGTGCTTATCGGTTTTTCCGGAAAGCCCTTTGCTTATCAAAACAACGAGGTACGGGATGCAATTTTTGGAGAAGAAACCCGTTCAATGGACGCTTTTTATGAGGAAGCCTCATTCGGAGAATTCGATGTCGTGGGTATTGAAAATCCTGATGGAGATGTGCTGGGCCCGTTCAATCTCTCCTATTCCGGATGCGATGCCGCCGGAGGGTATACACAAGCGGCCACGGCTGCCCGTGACGCAGCCGAGGCCGCAGGCCACCCCATCGATGAGTACGACAAGATCCTTCATGTTTTTGTGGTCGGCGGTGCAGGCTGCCCTGGCGGCGGTGTTGCCGGCGGCCGGTATGCCAATATATTCGTCGATTTAAGGGCCATGTGGGATTACGGTTCTCATGAGATGGGACACTGTTTCGGTCTGGGGCATGCCAGCTCTTCCAAGGATTGTTCCACCCGCAGCGGCAATGTGGTTACCTATGGCGGCAGCTGCACCCACGACGAGTACGGCGACATGTCCGATATTATGGGCGGTCGCAACTTCATGTTCTGCTCGTACCATATGGAGCGCCTTCAATGGCTTCCCGCGGCAAACTCGAAAACCGTGACACGATCGGAACGGGTCATATTGTGGGCTATTAACCGACCGATAAGCGGTACTCAGTCGCTTTATGCAAGCTCGCAGAGTAATAAGTTCCATTTTGAATTCCGGAGAAAAGTGGGTTTCGATGAACGTATCGAAACCGGCCTGGTGGATGGCATTTTAGTGCGGCATATCAGCGGCAGAAATCCCCATATCATTGATATGACCCCCACCAACGACTTCCGCGATGCGGCCCTCCGGGTAGGGAGCACGTTTAAGGACGAAAACCTTGAGGTGACTACCGTCGAAGTAAATGATCAGTATGCAGTGGTTGATGTGGTAATTGATGGTGACCCGGTTTCGGTCCACCCCAACGCCGGCGGCGACGGTGTCCGGCTTTCTGAGCGGGCCTATTTTGCCATTAAAATGAATGGCACAACGCAGCTCATCGCATTGCCTCTGGTTGATGCGGCCAATGTGCGGGATATTTCAATCATGAGCCCGTCCGGACAAACGGTTCAGAAACTTGAGAACCTCAAGGGTAATCTTGTCTGGAACGGCGTGAGCCGGGATGGATCGAAGATCAGGTCCGGCGTCTATATCATGAAGTTCAACTGCGGCTCAAAAGCCATTGCCAGGACAACGGTCATTACCCGGTAGCCTTTTCAACCCTTAGTATTGTAACCTCGCTGCTCTCCGCTTTTTAAAGGAGAGCAGCGGGACCTCCAAAAAACCGAGGCTCATGGTACTACCCATGAGCCTTCTTCCGTTCTTCTTGCACATCCCGCTTCAGGTTACGGGCCTTTTGTCCGGTAAAAAGCTTCATCGTAATAATAACACTCCATCTCGATACTCTGCCGCGGTGATGAGAAGCATATTTTATATACAATCCTGCTTTACTTAATTATTTTTGTTCCTTATGATCGAAGGTCGGGATATGCTCAATACGAATACTCACATTCATACCCCTTATTCGTTCTGTCCCTTCGAGACCATGGAACAACTGGTTGCAGCGGCAAAAGAGGAGAGTATTGCCGCGCTCGGCATTAACGATATCGCGACATGTGAAGGATTCGGCGAGTTCGCGGCGCTCTGCGAGCGTTTCAAGATATATCCGCTGTTCAATATAGAGTTTCTGGTGCGCAGCGATGATCTCCCTGTTCAAAAAGTAATTAGCAATACACCCCTTGGCAATGATGGATACCTGTTTATCTGTGGGAAAGCGCTCGATTATCCGCTCACGCTCTCGCCGGACAGCCATAACCTCCTCATCTCCTCGTGGAAAAAAACGCAGGATTATATATGGGACCTCGTTGACAAGACCAACGAGCACCTGAAAAAGTCGGAAATTGATATTACTCTCGATTATAATGACATACGGAAACGATACGCAAAAAGGAATGTGCTTGAACGGCATATGGTCAAGGCGCTCTACGACGCTCTCGTGCGCCGCTACGACACGCCGCAAAAACTCGAAGCCGCGCTCATGCGCATAGCAGGCGGCAGCGCCTCCACGGGTCGTCCGGTCGAGCCCCGGTTCACGCAAATTACCTTATACCGCTGGCTGCTTGACATTGACAGGGGCATTGCCTCAACCGCGTTTAAAGACCAGTATATGCGGTTTCGCGAGGCGTACACGCTCATATTAAATGCGGGAGGAGTTCCGTGCTATTCCATCGGCGGCATTCCTGCCAACAAGATTAGCGAATGTGAATCAGGCGCCCACCGCCTCGCCGACTTCCTGCAGCGCGCCAGGATCTTTGCGGTCGATATTTTTCCGCTCCGCACCGAACTCGAACTGCTCAAGACCTATGTTTCCGTTCTTTCGCAGCGGAATTTCTGCGTCACCTTCGGAACGGGCCACAACACCCCGGAGCGCCCACCCTTCGTTCCAGCATTGTACGGCAACCAGCCGCTCGACCAGGATCTCACGAAAACCGGTTGGGAGGGCGCCTGCATCCTCGCCGCGCACCAGGAAGCGCATAAAAGAAATAAAATGGGATACGTGAACAACCAGGGTGAGTTGCAGGTCGACCAGAAAAACCGTATGGATTTTATTGCGCTTGGAGCAAAGGCGATCAGAGAGGCAAGCGGACAGTGACGATCCAAGAACCCGGGCACGGACGAACATCAACAACCATGATTGCTTCAGGAAACTACAAGCTACCTACTCGCGCATTTCAATACTCCTGAAAAACAGCTCCATGAACCGTGACCGATACGGCTCGCCTTCGTTGATGAGATGGTGCCGCGCATCGTGAAGCATATGTATCGTGCAATCGGCTATCCGGGATTTGAGAAACCGTACGTTGAACTTCCAGTCAACGGTACCATCGTGGTCCCCTTGGATTATGACGGTGGGAACGGTCATCGCTTCATACTGTTTGATTCTGCGCTCCCAGGTGTAGAGGGCGTTTGCCCAGGCAAGCGGAAACGTGCTGCTGCCGAGCGGGTCTTTTCTTTGAAACGCCAGATAAGCGGTATCGTGCGACGAGTTCCGGTACCAGCGCCTGCTATTTGAAAAAAAAGGCCGGGCAAGGTGATGGCCGAACGTGCCGAGGTGCCAGTACGCGTTGCGCACGAGGGGCGCGGCCAGGACAACCTGGACAATATCCGTATCATTTAGGGTTACGCAATAGTCATACACAACCGAACATCCCATACTGTGACCGGCAAGCACCAATGGTGGTGGAGCGTGAGGTTTAAGCAGCGCCACAAAATCCCGCAATGCGCCGCGATACTGTGCAAAATCATCAATGGAGGCGGCGGTGCCGGATGAAAGTCCGTGTCCGGGTAAATCAATTGCGGCAAACGAGTACTTCCTTTGCAGCGATTCCCGGATGATATGCCTGAGCTGGCCGACATGATCATAATACCCGTGGAGAAAGACCACGGTCCCTCGTGAAGAGTCCGGTTCAAACATCTGAGCGGCAATGGTGAACGGGCCGGACTGGTAAGAACCAATCCAGTGCCTCGTGTCCGGAATATCTATCCCATAGAATCTGAAATATTCTGCTTCCGAAATAGAGCACCCGGGAGCTTTGGACAGATCGAAAGGTTTCAAATGATGCCGCAGAGAGTCCCTGTCCGGGACACTGCCCAGACAGGCAAGTGATACGACAAGCAGTATGATTACCGGTCTCATGAACCTGCGCGCCGTGACGGGAATGCGTCCCGTATGACCCTGTTTGTTAATACCGTATCTCAAAACCCTTCTCATCCTCTTTCACCGGAAGCTCATTGACCTGCACGTCCGACACATGCGACAATGGAGGACCGGTGCGGATGTCCCGCAGAAACGATGCAACATGCTCCTCCGGTCCCTGCGCTTCCAGCTCGACGCCGCCGTCAAACATGTTCCATACCCACCCGGTCAGGCGCGCTTTGAATGCCATGTCACGGGCATAATAGCGAAAACCCACCCCTTGAACGCGTCCCGTAACGCACGCATGAATCCGCTTGAGGTGCTCCCGTGTCATATGCACCGGTCTCCCCGTCGCTACCGCCGGGAAAAGAAATTGAGGATGATGGTGATAACGATACTGAGCAGAACGCAGGTGGCAATCGGGATGAATATCTTGAACCGGCCCGAGCCAAACTGGAAATCGCCGGGAAGCCGGCCGAGCCCAATCTTGTCCGACAGCATGAAAAACACGCCGACAACCACGACTGCCGCTCCGGCGATGACGAGAAACCTTCCAGCATCAACCCAGTTCATTCACCGCTCCTTGCCGTTGAATTTATTCAAAGATTTCCTGCTGCAGCGCCGACGATCCTGGAGGCTGCAGCCCGAAATAGCGGTACGTTTTCATGGTTACTTCGCGGCCGCGCGGCGTCCGCTTGAGAAACCCCGCCTGTATGAGATACGGCTCGTAGACCTCCTCGATCGTGTCAGGCTCCTCACCCACGACCACGGCAACGGTATTGACGCCCACCGGACCTCCGCCATAATGTTCGATGATGGAGGTGAGTATCTTCCTGTCCATTTCATCGAGGCCGTTCGGATCGACCCCGAGCATGGCAAGCGTTGTCGCAACGATCTCCTTTGTGATCCGGCCGTCGCCCTTGACCTCGGCAACGTCGCGGCACCGCCGCAGGAGCCGGTTGACGATGCGCGGCGTGCCCCGCGCCCGCTTGCCAAGCTCGGCGGCGGCGCCGCCGTCGCACGGTATCTTCAAAAGCGCGGCGGAACGCAGCACGATCTTCTGCAGCTCCTCGGGAGCATAATAATTCAGGCGGCAGACATACCCGAACCGTCCGTGCAGGGGCGAGGTCAGCATGCCGGCCCGGGTGGTGGCGCCGACAAGCGTGAACGGTTTCAGGTTCAGCCTGATTGCGCGCGCGGCCGGCCCTTCCCCAATGGTAATGTCAAAGACAAAGTC
>JAFGOU010000091.1 GCA_016926315.1 Chitinispirillaceae bacterium | reverse complement strand
TTGCGGCATCCGGCGGTTACTATATCGCTTCCCCGGCCTCAAAAATCTTCGCCGACCCCGGAACGCTTACCGGAAGCATCGGCGTCATCTTCACCCTGCCGCTTTATCAGGAGCTGTCGAAAAAAATCGGCATCGAGTTCCGGGTACTCAAGGCCGGGGAGCTCAAGGACGTGGGCAGCCCCTATCGCTCCATGTCTGCAGAGGAAAAAAAATTCATGGACCGGCTGCTTCAGGACACCCATGAGCAGTTTATCGACGACGTCGCCCGGGGACGCGGCATGAACACCGACACGCTCGCCCGCATTGCCGATGGCCGCATCCTCTCCGGCAGGCAGGCCCGAATAGCGGGTCTGGTTGACACGCTCGGTGGGTACGAAGACGCGCTCGACTGGCTGCGCGTGCGCACGGGTGTTTCGCAAAGTGCGAAGATCGTGCAGAAAAAGCCGGCTTCGTCCCGTTTTCTCGATTGGTTTGGGGAAGAATCCTCGAAGATGTTCCCGCTGGTGCAAAAAATCCGGCAGCCCGCAGGATTGTACTACCTGATGCCGATCAGATAAGATCACTCTTTACGCCTGACCGTGCGGAATCCGGTGGTGCTGTTGCGTTCAAATGGCGCCAGCGCGGCACGCATGGAGGAGCTGACGGCGTACGCCTCTTTCTCCCAGTCTCCCCCCCTGAGTATCCGGTAGTTGCCGGCGGACGGCCCGGTCGGGTTGACGGCGCTCCCCGCCCCATAGACGGCATACCAGTCGTTACACCACTCGGCAACATTGCCGCTCATATCGTGCAGCGCGAACCGGTTAGGCTTTTTATTCGCCACCGGGCGGGCGGAAGCGCTGCTGTTCTCCGCATACCATGCATACTCCCTGTTGTCACCGCTGCCCCAGTAAAACTCGCCTTTTGTCCCTGCCCGGCAGGCGTACTCCCACTCGGCCTCGGTCGGGAGGCGGTACCCCGGCGCGGTATCAATGACTTTGATCGCGAGCCTGCAGCCGTTTCCCGGTGGGCCGGTAATGCTGTCGAACCGGTAGACGGTATCCAGGCCGGCCTGTCTGCTTAACGCGTTGCAGAAAAGAGCCGCGTCATACCAGTTGCGGCCATAGACCGGATAGAGAACGCCTTTTCCGTATTGCCCATCCCACGAATCGACCGCATATCCGGAATAGGCGGTTTTCATCACCTGGTCGAACTTCCCCTGCGTCACCTCGGTGGTGTCCATCCAGAAATCATGGGTAAAGGTCACCCGGTGAACCGGCTGCGTGAATCCGGATTGGTTTTCGTTGCTCCCCATTTCAAACGAACTGTCCTTTGCCTTCACCAGCACCATGCCGCCGGAGCGCACCACCGGAACCACGACCGGAGGTTTTTCCTCTTCAACCGGCAGGTCCTCCCAGAAACTGCATCCGGTGAAACAGAGGGCCAGGACGAGTGATACAGGCGTTTTCATGCGGTCCCCTATCTGATGAACATGAGCAGGCTCACGGCCATGATTACCATGCCGGCCACCAGCCCGTAAATTGACAGGTGATGCTCTCCGTACTTCTGCGCCGTGGGAAGCAGTTCGTCGAGAGATATATACACCATGATACCCGCAATCATGCCAAACACCAGGCCGAAGGTGAGATCGTTCATAAGCGGCAGCAGGATGAGAAATCCGATCAGTGCGCCGAGCGGTTCGGAAAGCCCGGAAAGAAACGAATAAAAAAACGCCTTTTTCCGGCTGCCGGTGGCATAATATACCGGCACCGATACCGCGATGCCTTCGGGGATGTTGTGGATGCCGATGGCCACTGCTACCGAAACCCCGAGCAGCGGGTCCTTGAGCGTCGCCGCGAAGGTGGCGATGCCTTCGGGAAAGTTGTGCACCGCAATGGCGAGCGCCGTCACCAGGCCGGTGCGTAAAAGGCGCCGGTCGTAGGCGCTCCTTCGCTCGACGGTCAGTTCCTCGACCCCGTGTATCTCATGAACATTCTGCTGCTCAGGGATCAGCTTGTCGATGACGGCAATCAGCAGAATCCCTGCGAAAAACGATCCGGCAGCAATCCAGGAGCCGGCAACCCTGCCGAACATCTCCCCAAGTGCATCAAAGGAGTGGGGCAGGAGTTCGACAAAAGAGACGTACATCATGACCCCTGCGGAAAACCCCAGCGCCGTGGCGAGAAAACGGGTGTTCGTTCGCTGTGCAAAAAAGCCGATCGCGCTTCCGATACCGGTGGAAAGCCCGGCAAAGAGTGTGAGAAGAAAGGCGATGAGGATGATGCGCGGTTCCATGATGGTAGTCCCAACGGATCAGGTAATCGTCAGGTAAAATAAATAAAGCCGGAGGGCGTTGCCCTCCGGCACATCTGCATTCGGTACAGCTCCGTTGGGAAGCGTTAATTGGTCGTGGTCGCGCTGATCACCGCCGACGACGATGAAACATTTCCTGAAGCGTCCCGTGCGACGACCGTATACGAGTACGTCGTGGCAGGGTTCAGATAGTCGTCGATAAAATAGGGCGTGGTCACCTGCTGCACGAACGCGCCGTTGCGAAGGATATCGTACCGCGCTATGCCGACATTGTCGTTCGACGCCATCCACTGCAGCGTAATGGCGTCGGTCCGTTTACATTAACAAACAAACTGGTGGGCGCCGATGGCGCTTCGGTGGGCTTTCGCTTACAGTATACCAATACCTATTTTTGAACGGAACCGGATTCAGGATGGAAACATGAATAAGCTGAAGAACATCCTGCTGATCTCCCTTTGTTCGCTCATGCTTTCCGGCGGGTTGTTTTGTGATACGATCGATACGATAAAAGACTACTTCACCAAAGAGCCCGAAGTCGACGCGGTTGCCGAAGTACTCAGGATTGCGCTTCCTATCGGTTACGCCGCCCGGACCGCCATGGCTGCGGTAAACGGAGAAACGGTTGATGATGGTATTGTTATAGTAAGCGGCATAAAAGATTCCACCGGACCGGCACTGATTACGATTCCCGTTTCCTCAACGCATCCCCTGCCCATAGGCTCGAACACCGGAACCCTCGTGGTTTCAGGATACTGGTCGTCCATGAATGAAGCGGTTATGGCCATGGTCCTAAACGGCCTCGATATTCCGACCGCAACCGCGACCTTTGATAATATTCAGGCTTTTCCGGTACTCAGGGATTCCACTGGCATCCAGGCGCTTTATGCCAGGCAGTGGGTCAATGTAGGAAAATCCTCTCTGGATACGAGTTCCGTTTCCGCATCGGAAGCCGAAGAAAAAATCGCATGGGGGAAAAACGTCCCGACAATCGACAGTAGCGCCTCGGTTGATCAGGATGTCTGGATAATCAGGGTAAAGCATAAGGGAACGCCCGGCGATCCATTGGATGATGAATACGGTCTGATGGGCGTCGGTCAATATGCCGGCAAGAAAAAAAATGAAGCGTATCTGGTGCAGCTTATCATGCTTGGCGCCTGCATGAAAGCCAGCTGCCGTAAAAACCCGGTGGTTGACAATATTTTTTCCGGCGGCGCGCTGCTCAATACCTTCGAAGCAAAAATCGGCGCCGATCCCTCAACCTTTCCCAAAATCGGCCGCGCCCTGTTCACGTATCATGATGCATGCGATGGAAGGATCGATTTAAAAATCGCCACGGGTTGTTATATCGGACGGATAGGGCAGGGCTTTGCGCTGGATCTGGATTGATTCTTTTGGTCAGGCCCATACATTCGATCCGTAACAGGAAATCATCCGGATACTCTGCACGAACGGGCCATAGTGATTCTTCCAGTTTTAAAAAAAAGTCCCGGTCATTTTCATGACCGGGACTTGATATTAAACCTGGCAGTGACCTACTCTCCCACGCAGTCGCCCACGCAGTACCATTGGCGCGGCAG
>JAFGOU010000090.1 GCA_016926315.1 Chitinispirillaceae bacterium | reverse complement strand
GCGGCACTATGGAACGATATTGATAGCACACCGGGCGTTTTATTACGAACGACAATATTTTGTCGTTCAAAACGCCCTAAGCACCTATAGGGTTTTCAAGCGTTGGATTGAAAACGCTGCGGGCCGGTAGCCGACACCATGGAAATAGAGTGAAATCCCACAGGCGCATTTTTCCGGATCGACCATTGTAATCCGAAAAAGCGCATCGAGACCTCCATTAGTATCTCAGCTATACATTCCTTTGTCTTTATTTTATACTGAAAAAGAAGGGCCGTGACAGAAAGCCGGCACCGCACGAATTATCTTTACCAGCATCGACGGAAGATCGGGCAGCCGCTGCATCGCATAACCGTAAGACGCTGCAGAGGAAAGTCCGGGCACCACAGGACAGGATACCTGGTTACCAGGGGCCCGCAAGGGTACAGAGGTGCAGCAGAAAAGAGACCGCTCTGTCCCGCTTTGGCGGGAACGGGGTGAGAAGTGAAAGGGCGGGGTAAGAGCCCGCCGTCCCGTGCAAACGGGAGCATGTAAACCTTATCCGGTGCAAGACCAAGTAGGAGGGAGCCCGCTACGGCATCGCCGCAGCGGAAAAACGGTCCGTTTTATCCCTCGGGTAGGTCGCTCAATGCCCCGGCGCAAGTCGCGGCCAGACAAATGGCTGCCTCTTTTATGGCGGGAAACCATCATAAAAAAGACAGAACCCGGCTTACAGATCTTCCGTCTTTTTTTTACCGGAGAGAGACCGCATTACACACCATGAACGCGTTATTATTTTCTACATTCCCGGCGATATGTTCCGTTTGTCTGTTGTTTTTCCATTCGAGTCCGGCCCAGGATTCACCTTCAGCACTCCCCGCAGCCCAGGGTAAACGGATCGCGCATATTTTCGTCAACGGCAACCATGTAACAAAAACCGAGGTCATCAGGCTTTTTTTGAAGCTGGACACGGGAATGACGTACGATCACCTGCAAATCCGTGAAGCAAAAAAAAGGCTCATGCAAACGAATCTTTTTGCCAAAGTCGATCTGCTGCCGGTTGTTAAAACCTACGGATGCGACCTCCATGTGGTTGTCTGCGAACGGGGATACCTCCATATCCCTCTGCCCGGCATCTATCAGTATCCCTATAAATACGGGAAAAACAACCGCTGGTATTGCGCCGATGCCGGCGTCGATATCGACAATTTCGGCGGGCAGATGGAACGACTTCGGGTCTCCATTAGGGCCTGGGAGTGGCGTACGCTCGGTATAAGCTGGACAAAGCCGCTGCTCCCTTCGCGTCATTTTTTCGGTCTTGGAATACACGGCGACCAGCGGCCCGACGAGTTCTTTTCCTTTGACAGGAGCGACCTTTCAGGCCGTTTAACCCTGGGCACCGGTCTGCTGGCTCATTCAAAAATCAGCTTGAACCTGATGCCCATGTTCCGCAGGGCCGTGTTAAACGAGAGCGGGGAAAAAATACCGCTTGATTACTATCAGGCATACGGCTCGATCAACTGGTCAACCGACCGCCGCGAGAAACCGTTCGATCCATCGCGGGGATGGATACTGGGACTCGACACAAGGACGAATTACCTGTACTATGACGATAACACTCCCTATGTACAACAGACAACCGGATTCAATCTATACCTCCCCGGATACTTTGAAAACGCCAAATTCGCCTGTCGGATGGCTGCGGTTGTCAGGAACAGAGACGCCGGTTATCTGAACCGCCTTGGTATCGGCGGTGAAGGATCGGTGAGGGGATATGCAAGAAATATTATCGGCATCGGACTTTCCGAAATACCCAATAACTGTATCATCATGTCCGCCGAATACCGGTTCACCCTGTTTACGTTTTTCCCCATTCCCGTGCCGTTTTCATCCATCGTCGCGCCCTTTATCGGCAATCATAAAACCGTTTCGCCGCGTATTGACGGCGCGGTGATCGTCGATTATGGAAGAATAGCTCCTGGCATCACCGCTCTTCTGCAGACCGACAGGGGGTATTATCAGAGCGGGGCGGGCATAGGATTCGGGCTCAGGTTTATCGAGCCTCTGCTTCAATTATGCGGTTGCATGGATGTTGTGTTCTCCGACCGGGTGGCCACCGGCGACTTTGACCTGAACCCGGTCCCGGGGGTTCACCTGTATACAAACCTGCCATTCTAACGCTGCTTCTACCTGTCCACCTTGATCTGCTGCACATTCGACAGCGGAATACGGACAAGCCCTTTGCGGTGTTTTCCGATCAGCACATTCTGGACGCCGATGTAGCACTTCCGGTCTATCCCTGAATCGCTGCCCGCATCGCTGAGGACCGACCCGTCGCGCAGGATCACCTGTGCGGCGTAAAACTGCCGTCGTTCATAATTCACCAGTTGGGCAGGATCGATCTTTACCATACGGATGTCCTGGAGCGGGATATCACGGACCGCACCGCCCAGCAGCACCTGCAGGAATGGCTCGTTTTCAAGCCGCGGGTTTTCAACGGTGGTCTTGGTATCACTGCGGTCAATGATGGTCGCGCTAAAGCCGCAACCGCCAAGGGCCATACTACAGACAAGCGGCAGGAGTATCATGCCGATCGCACGAAGGCACGGGGACCTTTCAGCTTTTTTTCTCCAGTTTATGCGCTGCACGGAACTCCTTTTCGGAAAAATAGGTGGTAATGAGCCGGTTTATTCCCACCATCTCAAGCACCCGGCGCACCTGGTTCTCTTCGGCGATGATATATACCGATCCCTTATTCTCCTGCACGTCGCACAGGCAGTGAATGAATAGGCTGATGCCGCCGCTGTCGAGAAACGTCGTACGTTCGAGGTTGAAAACGAAGTGGTGGTGGCCCTGACGGATAAGCTTTGAGATTTCATTGTCAAGGATTTTCGTGCTTTCCGACGTGTCAATGTTTCCGATGATATGAATCATCCTGAAGGTGCCGATCTCTTCTATTTCGTATTTCATGCGTCCTCCTCTGACTTTTCCCCGCCGGATTTCCGCCATAGCGACGACCCGGGAAATTTGAGTTACGGCCTCCCGGCAGCACTCCGATCCACCCTGCCGCCACCCGGAAGCTCCCGTTCGAAAAACAGATGGATATTGCCCAGCCCCTCCTCTACCAGCGTATCATTGAGCCGCCACCCTTGCCGGACCATATCGGCAGTGACCCGTTCGACCTCGTCAACCACTCTTTTCGGATTCCTCGAAAAACCGAGTTCGATTATCTTTTCAGCCGCCTCTTTCATCGCATCCTGTTTCTACCACGAACCCTTTCCATATCCCTTGAGCGTTGACGGCAGCGCCTCGAACAGTTTCACTGCGGCCTTCAGGAGCACGTCCTTGTCGGTTTGATTGCTCAGACGCGAACGGGCGTCAACCACGGCGCGCCAGACCACCTCGCTGCTGTCACAGTCCCACAACTCCCCTTCAAGCTTCATCTGCCGGAGGGTATGCTTGTCAAGCGATGTCGCCTTCATGCCGTAATTGAGTTTCAAGACCATGAGATATCCGCTGCCGACCTCGGGCCAGAGCCGTTCGTTGGTCTGCAGCGAAACGATCTCACCCCGGTAAAATTCCTTGAGCAGCGAATCCAGCGCCTCATCGCCATATTTCGTTCGATAGCGATTGAGAAAACGGTCGGGTTTGCCGCACTGCACATCAGTGCGCACTCTATTGATCTCAGCGATGATAACGGCCGGTTGAAACTGGTCGTTCATCTCGGCCCCCCGGGCAGTCAAAAGCGGCATGAGCACGACCGTCTGATTGTTCAGGTCTCTGCCGGTAAAACCCTTGCCGGTATAGAGTCGCAGGGTGGTAAACCGTTCCGGGGGAGAGCAGAAAAAGAAGCCTGCCGCGACCAGCACGGTCAGAACGAGCGGAATGACTTTCAAAGAACTCTCTGATGCGGCCCGGCAGCACAGTCTCATTGGATTAAAATACACACCGTTTAAGCGCACGGTCAAATACCGGCTTCGGTGCAAAATGACGTTTAAAGTTTTTCAGGGTAGACGCCTTCCCGGATTTTCCCCTCGATGCATTGCCTGACCCGCTCGCGGTCCTGCGGATAGGTCATGCCGAACCACTGCTCTCCTGATTGGAGGACGTTAACCGTTATACGCCCGTCGGCGAGGCCGTTGTTGATGATCGACGGCAGATAGAATTCCGCTTTGACATCGGCGCTCCGCTGTGATAAGAAGCCGCGAAACTCCGTTTCCACCCGCGGAAAGAAGGTCTCAGGTGCGAACCCCCAGCAGTTCATCGACACCTGGGCGCCGCGATCAAGCGTTACAACCGCGCCGTCAGAGACCTGACACACGATCTCCCCGCCGGAGCGCCTGATCTTTTCGCGCTCGATAATGGAAACCAGACGTCCATTGCTTATCGTACACACCCCTCGTGCCACCTCACCGTGTTCCGACAGTGTTTTCTCGAGGTCAAACCCGACCATGACATACGTCATGGAGTCGGAACGCATGTCTGCAAGCGACTCGCCAAGGACGGCGAACGAACGCGAACCGTAATAATCGTCCGCGTTGATAACGGCAAACGGGGTTTGAATCTCCTGTCGCGCCACGAGCACCG
>JAFGOU010000010.1 GCA_016926315.1 Chitinispirillaceae bacterium | reverse complement strand
TCCTTCTCGATCTGCGCCCAGCACGCTTCAATCGTTGCCCGCGGCTGGCAGTATTCGCTGGGAGTGAGGATGGTCGTGATCAGGGGAACCCCGCCGAACGTCTTCACCAGCTGAAAATAGAAATACCCCCTGAGGAACTTCGCTTCGGCAACCAGACGGTCCCGCAGCTTGGTGTCCATGTCGATGTCCGGCACGTTGGCGATCACCAGGTTCGCCCGGTAAATGCCCTGATAGTTCTCGCTCCACCTGCCGTAGGAGATGGTGTTGCCCGCGTTGCCCCGGAACTCCTTGAGCAGCTGCAGTTCCGCCCAGTCGGCCGCGTTCTCCCCGCCTTTTTCCGCGTCATCCGAACAGACGTCGCCCAGGAACCACTCGAATATCTCCTGCGAATACCGCCACGCCGCCGCGTCATACACCGCGGTCACGGCCTTGATCGCCTGGTCCTTGTTCTTGAAAAAAGTCGCGCTCGACTCGACGCCCATGGGTTGCTTGTCGAGAAAATCGCCGCATCCGGCGAGGAACGCGGCCGTCACGGCCGCGACAATCACGACGACACGATGGTTATTCATGGCTCATCACCTCAGAAGGTTGATACGGTTAAAGCGTCACGTTCATTCCGGCAAGATACGTTCTGGCCTGCGGGTACGTGGTACGGTCCAGACCAATGCTCAGGGCGCTGTTCTTCGTGCCGGTCCGGGCCTCGGTCAGCCCGACCTCGGGTTCCAGCCCCGTATACCGCGTCAGCGTGAACAGGTTTTCCGCGCCCACGTAAAACCTGCATTTCTTGACCAGAAACTTCCCGCTCAACGATTCGTTGAGCGTGTATCCCAGCTGCAGCGTCTTGACGCGCGCGTACGAGCCGTCTTCGACATACCGGTCCGAGATAAACCTGTTGTTCGCGTCGTTCGCGCTCATCCGCGGCAGGTTTTTATCATCGACAGAGCCTTCGCCGGTCCACCGGTCGAGCATCCGGGTGTCCAGATTGAAAAAGCCCGCCCCGTTTTCGGTATACCAGCGCGTGCCGTTGAAGACCTGGTTCCCGTACACCCCCTGCAGCGTAATGTTCAGATCAAACCCCTTGTACGCAACGTCCGCGTTCAGTCCCATGATGAAGTCCGGGTGCGGGCTTCCGATGTAGCCCTTGTCCCATTGGCCGTCATGATCGTCGTCCCGGTAGCGGATGTCCCCGGGCGCGGCGTTCGGCTGCACCAGCTGGGTCGCGCCGTCCTTGTCGACATAGGTGAATGCGTTGACCTCGTCCCAGGACTGGAACAAGCCGTCGGTCTTGTACCCGTAAAAACAGCCGATCGGATGGCCCACTTCCGTGCGCGTCACCAGGCCCGAATGCAGGAAATCCGCGTCCGCTATGGGTTCGTCGTTCTCCCCGAGGCTCAGGACCTCGTTGGCATAGGTCGAGAAGTTGATGCCGAGGTTCGAGAGAAAACCGCCGATCGATTCCCGGTAATTGAGCACCAGCTCCACTCCCCGGTTCTCAATCGAACCGCCGTTCACCATGGGCGACGTCTTGAGACCGGCCATTGCCGGAATGGTGGGCTGCACCAGCATGCCCGTGGTCTTCTTGAGAAAAACGTCGGCCAGGAACTCTATCCTTCCGTCGAACGCGGTCAGGTCAAGGCCCGCGTTCGTCGCCTCCTGCTGCTCCCAGTGGATCTGGTCGTTCCCGGAGCTCAGGAAGGTCGTGCCCGGATTGATGGTCCCGCCGATCGGATAATCCTGCTTGCTCGACGTGGTCGTGGTGTAGAGGTAATCCCCGATCTCCTGGTTGCCGGTGATGCCCCACCCCGCCCTGAGCTTGAGCCCCTCGACGAACGGCACGTTCGCCATGAACGGCTCCTGCGTCACCTTCCATGCACCGGCCGCCGACGGGAAATTGCCCCACCGTTTGTCCGGCGCGAACCGCGAAGAGCCGTCGGTCCTGAACGTGAAGGTCAGGAGGTATTTATTGCCGTAATCGTATTCCAGCCTGCTGAAACCCGACGCCAGGGAGTTGCCGCCCAGCAACCCCCGGACCCGGGGACTGAGGCCGATCGTCGCGTCAAGCACCCGCAGCGCGGAATCATTGCTCGGCGTGGTCTGGTTCTGCGCGAAAACGCTGTCCCAGCCCCGCTCCTGTGCGGTCCCGCCGGCGAGCAGCTTCACCGAGTGGTCGTCGGCAAAGGTCCGCTCGAACGTCACCGTGTTTTCAAAGACCCAGGCGTTGTCGGTGGTGGCCTTGCGCGTTACCACGGCATTGTCGTTCCTGTCGCTGGCGCTGATATAATATTTCGGGTAAAAATTGGCGCTGTCGTTGAATCCCATGTCAATGCCGAACGTCGACCTGAGCTTGAGCACGTCGAAGATGCTGACCGCCGAATAGAGCGTGCCGGAAAACGCTATTTTTTTCGCGGTGATGTTGGTGTTTTCGACGATGCCCACCGGGTTCTTCATATTATTATAGGCGGACGGGGCGAGTTTGCCGGTATCGTCCCGCGGCGTGGAGACCGGGTCAATGGCGAGCGCATTGACCAGGACGCTGTTCCATTCGTCGGATTCGTCGGCATGGTCCGTGGTGAAACGGGCAAGACCGAAATTGTTCCCGACCGAGATCCAGTCCGCGATCTTGTTCTCGGTGTTGAACCGGAACATCAGCTTCTCGAGCCCCGATCCCCTGACAATGCCCTCCTGGTCAAAATACCCGGCGCTCATGTAATATTTGAGCTTGTCCGTGCCCCTGGTGACCGAAACGGTCTGCTGCTGGATCAGGGCGTTGTCCCTGATGACTTCGTCGAACCAGTTGGTGCCCTCGCCAAGGCTGGACGGATCGTCCAGTTCCGGATACACGGGCAGGTTGGCGGCCCTTCGCGCCTCGTTGTTGAGGATCGCCCACTGTTCGGCGTTGCAGAGCGACGGCTTTTTCCACGGCTGCTGCGTGCCGACGTACATGTCGTACGTGACCCGGTTGATCCCTTCCTTTGCTTTTTTGGTGGTCACCATGACCACGCCGTTCGCGCCCCGCGAACCGTAAATCGCGGTCGCGGACGCGTCCTTGAGGATCGAGATCGACTCGATGTCGTTGGGATTGAGAAAATCGATGCCGCTGACCGGCGCTCCGTCCACGACATACAGGGGATCGCTGTTGTTGATGGTGCCCACGCCCCTGATGCGCACGGTCATGGCCTTGCCCGGCGCGCCGCTGTTCTGGGTGATGCTCACGCCCGCGGCCCTGCCCTGCAGGGCCTTGCGAACGCTGAACGCCGCGTCCCGCGCCAGCTCGTCGGATTTCACCGACACCACGGACCCGGTCAGGTCCTCCTTTTTCATGGTGCCGTACCCTACCACGACCTCCTTCTCCAGCTCCAGGACCTTCTGTTCATCCGCTTCCCGCGCCGATACCGTGTCCGGTCCCGCCGCGGCCCGGGCCGTAACAGAGGCCGGCAGGACCGGCTTCTCCACAACCGGCCTTTCGGCCGCCACCGTGTCGGCCTGCACCACCGGCTCCTTTTCCGGAACAGCGTCGGCCGGCAAAACCGGCTCCATTGTCGCCGCCGCCCCTGCCCCGGCAATCGAGTCCGCCTCTTTGGCCGCCGTGTCTCTCTTGACCGACGGCTTTTGTGCCGCGGCCGTGTCTCTCGCGACAACCGGTTTCATGGCCGTAACCGTGTCGCTGCCCGCGGCCGGCTTCACTGTTGCGGCCGGGCCCCCGGACACCGGCAGTTGTCCTGTCACGGAATCGGTCCGCGCATCCGCGCTCACTGGCGCCACAACTTTTTCCGGTATCGTATCCCCCGCCGTCCGGACGCCGGAAGGCTCCTGCGCGCGCGCTCCCGCAAACAGGATCCCCGCCGCAGCCAGGGCGCATATTCCCATCATGGACCTTTTCATAGGCATACTCTCCCTCAACCTACCGGGCTTTTTGTTAGTTTGTTTTCGCAGGCCCGCCCGCAACAGCGCCAGGAACAGGGACTGTCGCAGGCCGGCAATCAACAGCCGACAATCGCAGAGTGACAGGAGCGCGCGTTACACCCAAGCGACCTTCCCCACCCTTTTCGCGGCAAGGACGATCAGTTCGCCAGAATAACCCGCTTCAGCTTTGACGATCCCTTGCAGCTGATTTTGAGAATGACCATTTTCGAGCTGAACCGTTCCGCATCGCACGAAACGACATGGTGCCCGGCATTGCGAAATCCATCGACCAGGACAACGGAACGCGTGCCGCTCAGCGAGTACGCTTCAACCGTCACCCGAGCCGGCTCAGGCACGCTGAAGTCGACGCGTACGGTGTTGTTCAGGGCGGTCGCGTCGATCCAGAACAGCGCCTTGTCCTGCTTGACCGGCGTGAACGCCGTTTTCGAGGAGGCGGCGCACCGGACGTTGATCTCATGGATCGACCACCACTGGCCGTTGGCTTCGCCGTTCACGATGCGGAGATACTGGCCCCTCGCCACCGAGGCGGGCGTGATGGTGGTCACCGCGGCCCCGGTGCCGGTGGCGATCGGGCTTCCCAGGCTGGCCGTATCGTTGGTGGCGTATACCGTGTATTTCCTGGGGAAATCGTTGCCCGAGGCGGTCGCGTCGAGCACGATCTGGTCAAAGTCGCGCGGATACCCCATGTCGAGCTGGAACCACATGCCGTTGGTCTGCGCCGTGCCGGACCCCCATCGCGTCGATGCGTTTCCGTCAAGCGCGTGGCCGATCGCGTCCTCCGCGTTCTGCCCGGTATGGGACGCGCTCGCCACCCATCCGGTGCGGCTCATCATCTGGCCCGGGATGCACGGCGGCGCCACGTGGATGGTGACGGTCGTAAACTTCGAGACGTTCCCCGAGTCGTCCACCGCGTTCGCCTTGAACGTGGCGTCCCCGAGCGGGGCGTTCTGCCACTGGTAGGTCAACGGCGACGTTGTCCCGGACGCGACTGATTGCTCGCCCTTGAACAGCTCGATCTTCGTCACCTTGCCGTCGGCGTCGGTCGCCACCACCTTGATGGTGATGGTCGCTCCCTGGGGCACTTCAACGCCGTCGAGCGGCGACGCGATCTTGACCGACGGCGCGCGGTTCTTGGGCTTGCCGCCGCCCTTGAGCCAGATCTGTCCGGCCAGACCCAGGATGAACGACGCGTTGTAATCGAGCGCCACTTCGGTCTCCTGGAAATTGTCGATATTGTCGTTATACACGTCGTCCGTCGGCCCGCCGACCAGGGCCCCCACAACGCCCTTGACGGCGCCGCCCTTTACCGGCTCGTTCGCCCGGTGGTGCGGATGGATCGGAGGGTTGCGGCCCCAGCCCGTCAGATAGGAACGGGTCTCGGGGTTGGTGCCCAGGCAATAATCGATGATTTTGCCCCCCAGCGTATTGAAGCCGTTATAGCCGAGCAGTTTGTACGCAAGGAACCCGAGCCCGGCTTCGGCCGAAGCGTACCGCAACACGCCCCATACGTCGATCACCGGTATCCCGTACGGCGACTTGTTGCACACGTCCCTGCACCACTCGAGGTTCCACACCAGCCCCTGGTAGTACCGCTCGTCACCCGTGATCTCGGCCATTTTGAGCAGCACGAAAAGAATATTGTCGTCCCACGCCGGCGACCAGCGCTTCTGGTAGTGGTTGTCGCCCGGATCGTTCGGGACCAGGGTCCAGGCGTAAATCGAATCCAGATACGTGGACGTTCCGGTCGCGGTATAGAGCCAGATGCCTCCCCAGCACATGTCGTCATAGTGGGACGAGGTCTTGTAGAAATTCCCCCCGGCACCGTCCGTCGACCGGCCCGTCTCCTTGGTACGGTAGTTGGCAAGCGCGATCGCATAGAGGGATTTGGCCGCGGTCAGGCACCGCTCAGCGTACGCGGCGTCTTCGCTTTTATAGATCAGGTACATGAGCGACAATGCCGATGAGGCCAACGCGCAAACGTCCGAGCCCGGCGGGGCCTTGCGTACCGGCCGCGCGCCGGTCTGCGCCTCGGGAGTACCCCAGTAGCCGTGGTCGGCGTTACCGTCGCCCACCCCGTAATAAAAAACATTGGCGCTTGGATGGCATTTGAGGAAATAATCGGTGAACCACTTGAGCATGCGGAAATAGGCGGCTTTTCTCGGGGCAAAGACATCGGGGAATTCGTACATGGCCCATGCCAGGGTCGCGGCGCTCCAGCACTGCGGCAGCCCGAATTTTACATGGTCGCCCGCGTCATGATAGCCGCCGGTCAGGTCGATCGAGCCGTCTTTGTCGTCGGTATGGCACGCTCCCCGCCACGAAAACTGGTTCCCGGTCCCGGCGTTGGGACCGCACCGGTTGGCATCGTAAAACTTGATGGCGGCATCCAGCGCACTGCCGTAATCATGCGTCTGCGCAAACGAGACCGTTACCGCCACCGCCACGGCGAACCCGAACAACACCCGCTTTTTCATTTTGCCTCCAATGATGTGGTTGCGTGCGCTCCCCCTTACATTGGCACCTTTTGCGACATCTCCCCCTCATAGAGATGATGTATACAAAACGGCAAAATACCCTCTCCCTGTCTGACCGGTTAACGTATGCCTCGTTACGTTGCGTTCTAAAAATTAGTGGATGAATGCATGTCCCGGTTCAGCCGGACAAATTTTTTTTAAAAAAAAGGACGCGATGACCGCGTCCCTGCCGGGGAAATAACGAACACCTCACCCGGCTCCAATCGCATGGCGGTTTTTATTCATATTATTCATACCGGATGAAACCGGGCAACGACGTTTTTTTACCGTATCCGTTCCCGGTAACATCACGCCGCGACAATTAAAAACGGTTGCCGGTCCGGGTAAAAAC
>JAFGOU010000089.1 GCA_016926315.1 Chitinispirillaceae bacterium | reverse complement strand
TGAGCCTGTCGAAATACGCAGAGTGCGCAGAGAAAAAATGAGGATGACCAAAATCAAAACAATGCATTTCCTCCGCGTCCTCTACCGCCTCTGCGGTGAAACTTAGTTGGAGTTTATGAATAAAGCGGGCTAAATGTCCCAGAGTAAAATCATGCTTAACCATTATGCTGCAGACGAATGGTCAGGAATGCTCCCCGGTCCTTAAAAATGGTGCCGGGTAACCTGCCTGCTGCCAAGAACTTGTCCTGACTGTCATCCCGAGCCCCGGGCGAGGGATCTCGGTGCAGACGGGAACAAGCGGGATACCTCACTTCGTTCGGAATGACAGTGAGACGCGCAGGGGTTTTGTTTTCAGGCCCTTAGGGTGGCCGGTGATGATGTCAAAACCAGGGTATGATTACCACCCGTCTTTCGTAACCAGACGCTCCCGGTGCCATCGGTCGACGTTCTTGAATAACCTGTGGAAATCTTTCTGGGAAGGCGTTATTTTACCGTTAGCGGGGAAGCAACGCTCATGAGCATCACGTACCCGATCGCCCACTTGTCACCATGCCTCCAACTTCGCCAACGATGAAAAAAAATCTCCGCTTAATTCTCGCTTTTCTGATCGGTCCGGCCGGGCGGTTTTCACTGGAGAACAGAATGTTCAGCGCCCTCATGCTGACGATCCTTCTCCTGTGTCTTGTCGCGTCCGTTCTCAACAGCATCGTCAGGCTCCCGGCGCCGACGGTGGTCGTCATGGCGGTCGGTGTCCTGTTTTATTCGTTTTATTATTACGCATCGCGGGTCAGGGGGATCTACGCCCCTTATGTCTGGCCAACCGCGCTCGGGACGCTTGTTATCCTGGTCGTGTTGTGGAAATACAACGGCGGAAGCCAGGGCGGGGCGCATTTTTTCCTTATCATTGCGCCCCTTATGTTTATCCTCTTTATCAAGGATTGGCAGCGGCTGCTGTTTCTTGCTCTGTACATCGGCGTAACGATCGGGCTATTGGTCGTTGAATATCGTTATCCGTCGTTCGTTCTCGGGAAACTTCCCCGTCATGCCCATTTCCTGGACATCCTCGCGTCCACCGTCCAGACCCAGATTGTTATCGTACTGGTCGTTGCCTGGGCCCTGCACCAGTACCGGAATATGGTCAGCCGGGTCGAAGAACTGCGGCGGAAAAGCGAAGAGCGGTTCAATGAGGTGGCGAACCAGATACCCGTTGCCATCGGTGAGTTTGACCTGGACATGAATATCACGTATGCAAACAGGACCGCCTTTGAGGTGAGCGGCTATACCTCCGGCGATCTGGCGCAGGGAATCAATCTGGACACTATCGTTCATCCCGGCAGCCTTCAGGCGGTCGGGGAAAGCCGCGAGCTGATCCTTTCGGGCGGATTGATGTCTTCCCGGGAGTTCGATATTGTGACGAAGAACGGCGAGGTGAGGAACGTGCTGGGACGTGCCAACCTGATTCTGGCGGACGGGAAGCCCTCGGGATTCAGGGTTTCAGTGATTGATATTACGGAAAAGAAACTTCTGGAGGAGCGGCTCAGCCAGGCTGAAAAAATGGAGTCCATCGGCGTGCTGGCCGGCGGTATCGCCCATGACTTCAACAACGTTCTCACCGGTATTCTCATCGCCGCCCGGCAGATACGTTCTGACGCGGAATCGTCCGCGGCGCCTCCTACGGCCGAATACATTAAAAACGTCGATCTCATAATCCTCGCTGCCACCCGTGCGTCGGAACTGGTTCGAAACCTTCTGGTTTTTTCCCATCAGGGCCACTATCAGACGGTCCCTTTTGACTGCACCGTTGCGGTACGTGAGGCGGTGGCGCTCCTGTCGCGCTCGCTCGATAAAAAAATCGAGATCGTCCAGACCTGCCATAAGGCCCCGCTGGTGGTCAACGGTGACCGGTCGCTCCTGGAGAGCGCGATCATCAACCTGGCGGTGAATGCGCAGGATGCAATGCCCACCGGCGGCATCCTTACGATCATGACCGGGAGAAAAGTCCCGGATGCGCTTTTTATCGCAAAAAACCCGGCCATGAAAGCTATTCCCGCGTTCGCCGCCATTACGGTGAGCGATACGGGAAGAGGGCTTGACAAATGGGTTCATGAACACCTGTTTGAGCCGTTTATCACAACGAAGGAGCAGGGCAAGGGAACCGGACTCGGGCTGACACGCGTCTATGGAACGGTCAAAACGTTCGGCGGATGCATCGATGTCGAGTCGGAAGCCGGTGGAGGCACGAGCTTTACCCTGTTTCTGCCGCTCAGCAGCGAGAAGCCGGTCGCCGAAAAACCCCGTGAAGAGTCGAACAGCTGCGGCAACAGCAAAGCCGTCCTTATCATCGACGACGAAGAGATCGTCCTGCGCGCCGAGGAGAGGGCCCTTACGCGGCAGGGGTATCGGGTCAAGGCGTTTTCCGACCCTGCGCTCGCGCTTGATTATTACCGGGACCACCATGCGGAAATGGCGTGCGTGATCCTTGATATGGTCATGCCGAAAATGACCGGCAAAGCGTGCTATGAGCGGCTTCGCTCCATCAATCCGTCCGTGCGGATGATTATCACCAGCGGGTTTGCCGGTGACCCTGACTTTCATTCGTTTATTACGGGCAATAACCTCGAGTTTGTGCCCAAGCCGTTTGACGCGACCATCATGGGACAGGCGATACAAAGGGTGGCGGGGAGATAGGAGAGAGCCGTTCCTTGCTTCTTACCGGCTGATCCCTTCGGTCCTGACGATATAGCTCCTTGTTCCCGCCTCTTTTTTACCCCGCAGGTCGATCCGTCCGTTGTCGACGATTCCCTGAAAACAGCGGTTGCCTTTCAGGTCGTAGACGGAGACTGCTGTGCCATTCGTCAAGGCATTACCCGAACGTACCCTGATGGCGGTCCCGCAGAATCGAATGGTTTTTCCAAGGGACGGGCGATGCAGAGTGCCCGGAACGGCCGGCGCAACCGCCACGTCCTGACGCATCGGTCGCGTGACGATGCTCACCTGGTTCGACGCCGCGCTTCCGGCGGTTGCGGTCACCCTGATGGTTCCCGGGGACAGGGTTGCCTTTGCCAGAATAATATGGTAACCGGCAATGGCGTTCACCGGGTTCTGGCCGATGGCCGTACCGCTGCCGCTCAGCGTGAAGGTGATGGCATTCGAGGCAGTCGGTACAACGGTGCCGTTGGCGTCGACGAGTGCGGCAACAACGCGGGAAAAATCGCCGCCATTCGCTTCGATGGTGTCGGGATCTGCCGTGAGAGTGATGGCCGATACCGTGCCGGGCGTTTTGACGGTATGGGTTGCCGCTATCTGGCCGTTGATCAGCCCTTCGGCCTTGAGCTCGCCGGCGGCAAAGGCGACGTTGGTAAAGGTCACCGGCGGGTGCGCGCAGGCATTGGCCGCCTTGTCGGGTGTCAGCGTGTTCACCAGCGTGCCGTTACGGTAGAGGCGCACCTGCTCGCAGTTGGTAAAGACCTTGCGGTTGACCGGGGAGCCGGGAAGATAGTAGTTCGCGATAAATACCATGGGATCTTTCGAGCCATCGTAGTTGTGCTGGGCGCTCTGGCTCTGGTAAAAGTAGCAGCAGAATTTCGGCAGGTGCATGATGTCCATGACGCCGTGGTT
>JAFGOU010000088.1 GCA_016926315.1 Chitinispirillaceae bacterium | reverse complement strand
CTGGTGCCGATCCTGCTGCGTTACCGGAAAGACCCGAGCAACCGGATCAGGGGCAATGTGCTCAAGGCGCTCTATTCCCTGGGCCATACCGCGATCGAGGACGACCTGCTTGAAATGATCCAATCGTCGAGCAATCTCATGAAAGCATCGGCAATGTGGGTGATTTCCCAGGTGAAAATAAGCATGCGCAAGCTCATCGACGCCTGCGGATTTCACCTGCTTACGAGTGATGATATGGTCTATCGCAACGCGCGCAAGGCGCTCGAATCGATCGACGATCCCCGCGCCAGGGGCTATCTGCGCTATCTGGCCGATTTCATGCTGCGTTCAGAGACGGCGCAGGCTGTCAAGTAACCGCACGCGATGGCACGGTCGGCTGTCCCGAAAAGAACGGCTCTTCCCGGGTAGAGCAATGCAACCGCTTGCCGTACCGGCAGTAAAAAGGTTAAAGCAAACAGCTCCTGATACCGATAAAGATAATAGAAACAAACAGCACTCCATACATAGCCCAAGGAACGGAATGCTGAAATGGGGAGGAATCCAGGGATGGATCGAGCGTCCAGGGATGGAGCAGCCCCCCAATGGAAAAGGCAGGAAAGCCATGATACACATTCAATCAATCTCATCAGCGGCTTATGGGGCACAATCCTACAAACCGGCGGCAAAAGGCGCCGGAAAGGAATCGGCCCCGGCGAAGAACCCGGCTGTTCCCAGCGAGCAGGTTGAATTGTCCGATGCCTCGGTGAACCTCAAGAAACTGCGTGATATCGTCGACGCGACCCCTGAAGTGCGGCTCAAGGTCGTCGAAGAGATCAAGCTGAAAATCAAGTTCAACGGGTATCCGATCGAATCCAACGCTTACAAGGCAGTCGAAAAGTTGATAGCCAACCATGAGCTCTGAGCGCCGCGTTACGGCCCTCTGAAAAAGGCGATCACCACGCCCCGTGGGACGGAAGTTTGCGTTCTGCGGGGTTTCTTGTTTCAGGATGGCGATTATAGCGACAGAGATAGCGCGTGTTTACCGGCTTCCTGTCACCTCCCGAAATACTTCTACGCTCGTACACCAGAAACGCCGGCGGCTGCCAGCGCGTCGCATTACGTTGAGCGCTTGGGCAGGAATTTACGGGAAAGGCCGTTATAATAATCCGGCCCGGGGTTCATCATGCAGCGGGCTGCGCCGATCTGCAACCGGGCCGGCGCGGTCAGGATTATCCCGGAACGGTGGTTATCGCCGCGACAGGATGATTTTTTTTATCTCCCGGCGACTGTCGGTCTGAAGCGAAATAATATACGGCCCTGAAGAAAGGTTTTTTGCAGGAAGGGCAATGGAATGGTTACCCGCGGATTTGACCGAAGCCACCAGGGTTGAAACAGTCCTGCCCTGTGTCGAGAGGAGACGCAGCGATACGAAGGATGGAGACGCCACCGTGTAGGTGACGATCCCGGCTTTTACCGTCACCCCGGTAATCGCCGGACCGGGCAGGGACGGGGACGGGCGGTCGATTGAGACGACGCCATTATTGGCGCCTCGCACCAGCGCCTGGGCAATGGTAGGCCAGTACCATGAGGGCGGGATTGCGCGCCGGTTCAGCAGCCGGAAGTCGCTGCCGCCATTGTCCCACCAGATGGGAAGCATCCCTCTTTTACGGGCCTCCTGCGCATAAAATTCAGCATGCGCGACCCTGACAGACAGGTTGTTCTGATCGATGGTGCCCCATTCACCGATTACCGCTGTTCCGCCGCCCTTTGAAGCCACTGCCCGTTGTTCCCGGTCAAGCTCCTGAATAATGCTTGCCTTATCCGAGGCGGTCCCCCAGGTGGTGACTCCGCCGAAAGAGAGGCCGTTGGGGTAATAGGTATGAATTGAAACGACAATTCTCGGGTCGTTGTTGTCCGGAATGGTCAGGCCGGCGATTGCATCGTCGGACGGCGTTGCCGCATGGGTACAGCACATGATCAGCCTGGAGGCATTGTTCCCTCCGGTCGCCCTGATCGCATCGACCGCAGCCTGGTGATAGGTATTGAGTATGGAGCGCGCGGTGGGAGTACCGCCGGTCCATTCGTTGACCGATTGCCGCGGTTCGTTCAAGGTCTCGAATACCAGGTAATCGCTGTAGTTCCTGAAACGGGCGGCAATCTGTGTCCAGAGCCTGGCGAGACGGTCGGATACGGCGGTCTGGCTCGAAGCGGTCAGGGTCACCCATTCGTCATGATGTGAATTGATTATGGCGTACATGCTGTCGCGAAGAACGTAGTTGGCGATTTCTTCCACCCGATTGAGCCATGCCTGGTCAATGGTATAGTTAGGAGCGCCGCCAAAATGGCCCTGCCATGTCACCGGTATCCGCACCGTTTTAAATCCCATTGCCTTGACAGCATCCATCATCGCCTGGGTGGTCATCGGGTTCCCCCAGCCGGTTTCTCCGCCGGTTGTTGCATCCAGGGTATTACCAAGATTCCAGCCTATTTTCATCTCATACACAAGCTGTTTGGCGGTCATATTCCGCATGGGGCCCTGGGCAACGCCCTGCGCGCGCAGGAGAGAACCGCCAGGAAGGGTGAAGGTCAGAATCAGGATTACCGGAAAAGATATTCGGCAGATCGGGCTTATGCGTCGGGACATGGTACCACTTTCATTGTTTTATAAACGGATGTCATTACTATTAGTGGTAATTTGCAGGAAAAACGGGCGTTCAAATTCGTTTTTTTGTGCGAAAGTCAGGATATTTTATGCCTTGCGTTTTTTCCCATTAAAAAGTAGTTTTTACCAGCTTTCCCTTCAATGCCCAGGTGGTGGAATTGGTAGACACAAGGGACTTAAAATCCCTCGGCCGCAAGGCTGTGCCGGTTCGATTCCGGCCCCGGGCATTATGCTGATAATCCCCCAAAAACGGGATTATCAGCATACTCTTCGGATTGGGGAGGCGAAGAAGGAGCTCCTGATAAACGAAGCTGACCGGGATGATAGTTTGTTGTTTTACAGGATTTCTGCTACTGTTTTAGGGCAATTGCTTTGCGATGGCACTCAGGGATCGACATGTTTTTTGGAAATTCAGCATAAAAATGCTTATTATATAGACAGATTCGATAAACATTTTAAAAATTTCTTAAAGTCAAGGGGGAGTAACGTATGGAACAATGGGAGAGGGGAAAACAGTTGTGTATCGCGGTTTGTTTAATCGCTTTAATGTTCGCATCGCTAAGCGTCTCAACATCGGCAGAGACCAATTTAAAGGGCGGCCACTATCTTGTCCCTGGAGTGGACGACTATCGTCTGGTGGTAAAATTCAAACCGTCGCTCCTGCCCGATCTCTCACCAACAGGCGCATTGCAGTTTCCTCTGGCAAAATCCGCTGCGTCGGTCTCCTCGTTCGGACGGTTGGTCAAAAACAGACAGCTCCGTTTCAAGCGGTTTCTCGAATGCGCTACCGAAGAGCTACAGGAGGCCCGGAAAAACAACGGCAAACTCCTTGACCACAAAGGATTCGACCGCTACCCGTGGATGTGTCTGTATGAAGTTGACATCATCGGCATTCCGAAAGAACAACTGATCAAGCTCGCCCTTGAGCTCGAGCAGAACGATCTCGTGGAATATGTGTCACTCGAAGCCGCGGTGGACATTCCCCCGCCCATCGATTACCCGCCGACAACACCGTCGTTCCTGACAAGCCAGACCTATCGCGGACCCAACCCGGGCATCGACGTCGATTACGCCTGGACCATGGGCGTCAGGGGCGCCGGATTAACAATAGGCGACCTTGAACACAGTTGGGGCAGGCTGGATCATGCCACACAGCAGGTCCACGAAGACCTTCACAACCAGAAGATCGCCTACGGCCTCCCCTGGCGGACCGACGACTACCGCGACCACGGCATGGCGGTCATGGGCCTTATGCTTGCCGGCGATAACGGGTTCGGGATTACCGGATCTGTGCCCGATGCGCGGGGTCTCACCTATTCAATCGTACACGGCGACGCGGCAGCGCTCAGGGCCTCGATCGACAGTTCGAAAACCGGCGACATCGTTCTCATGGAAATGCAGCGTAACGCTCCCGACGGCAAGCTCGGTCCGCCCGACGTCAATAAAACCCTCTGGGACCTTATCAAAGCCGCGACAGCCAGGGGGGTGATCATCGTGCAGACTTCAGGAAACGGCGCATCGAATATGGATGATCCCAGTTATGCCACCTACCACTCCTGGGGCGACAACGGCTCAATCATCGAAGGCGCAGGCAGCGCGAACACCAGCCATAACCGTCTGAGCTTCAGCACCTATGGCGCCAGGGTCAATATGCATGGCTGGGGCGAGCGGGTGTTTACCCTTGGATACGGCAACGCATGGAGTGGCAGCACGGACTGGCGGCAATCCTACAGCGCCAGTTTCAGCGGCACCAGCTCCAGCGGCCCGATAGTTACCTCGGCCGTGGCGCTGCTTCAGTCGTACGCCAAAGAGAAAAAAGGGCGGCTGCTCACCTGTCCCCAGATACGGACGATCCTCATGCAAACCGGCACGCCACAGGGCACCGGCACCACCGGCCATATCGGCCCGCTGCCCAACCTCCGCGCCGCGATCCGCATGGTTGATTCGCTCTATCCGTCGACCGAAATCATCAAAAACATCGTTGCCGCAGAAGCGAAGCGTAACGGCGTCTATTTTTCGAACAACACGCTCCACTACTTTGTCGATCCCGCAATCCATCAGGACGGCGGCACGGTCACCATAGCCCTGTTCGACCTCAAAGGCAGCACGGCAATGACCCTTGTGCAAGGCCATGTCGCTGCCGGCCACCACTCGATCGCCCTTTCCGGCCGCCAGGCTTCTCCGGGTGCGTATCTCTGCCGGATGACAACGAAAACCGGGGCGTTTTCGGCAAAGGTCACGATCAGATAACCAAGGTCATCCTGCCCTGTTGTCCTGATTTTCCGGGCGCGAAGCGATACTCGCTTCGCGCCTGTTTTTTTTCCTTGCACTGCGCGCCGAACAGGTGTATATTTATACACGTATGACCATATCAAACCGAACCTCCCGCGAACCGACAAAAAAACAGCAGGCATTTCTCGCCTTTCTTGAGCAATTCCGCCGGCGACACGGCATGCCGCCGAGCGTTCAGGAGATACAGGCCCATTTCGGCTATGCGTCACCCAACGCGGTGCAGAACCATGTGCGGTTTCTGCGCAAAAAAGGGCTGATTGCCCCACCGGCGCACAGGAAACGGTCACTCATGTCGCTTCTCCCCTCTCAAACGGCGGTTCCGCTCGTCGGCCGTATCGCGGCCGGAACGCCGGTCGAGGCGATCGAAAACGTGGAACAGTCGATCGATTTTTCGTCACTCGGCATCGACAACACGGGCAACGGCTACTTCGCGCTCAGGGTGAAGGGCCATAGTATGATCAACGCCCATATCCTCGACGGCGACCTGGTGGTCATAAAAAAGCAGCCTGACGCAGGGCCGCGGGAGATCGCGGCAGTGCTCTGGAACAACGAAGCCACGCTGAAATATGTGCGCCGGAATGGCAAGAACGTGACACTGGTCCCGGCCAACGATGCGATGCAGCCGATCGCGGTACACCAGGAGAAGACCGAAACGTTTGCCTTACTGGGCATAGTCGTGCGGGTGATAAGGGGATTGTAGATTGTAAAATGCGGATTGCGGAATGCGGAATGAACGTCAAAACCAAAAAAAAACAATCGTAGCGACGATTCGCGAATTGCATGTCAGGTGTCTGAAAGGAATTGTAGATTGTAGATTGTAGAATGCAGATTGAAAAACCGAAGAAACAACAATCGTAGCCGCGGTGCGTGAACCGCGTGTGCAGGACACCTGATGCCATTGACTATTGCGTATTAAAAAAAACAAGCACAGCGGCCTTTCATTCCGCAATCCGCAATCACCAATCCACAATAACCAGAAAGAGAGGGGTCGTCGCATGAAAAAGATCGTGGTCGACAGCAACCTGGTGGCATTTTGCGGCCTGTACTGCGGGGCGTGCGGGCAGTATCGGCCAAAAAAATGCGCTTCGGTAATCGGACCCTTCGACAGGCTCAGGGTGACAGTTCAGGGCAGGCTCCCCGCTTTGCTAAAACGTTACACAGGGCAAGCAGGGTGACAGACTTGTGCCGGTAATCTTGAACTGCCACAGTCGCCATAATGTCACCCCGAGCCTGTCGAGGGGTCGCCGAACGGTTATTCGTCAACGGGAACGGTCGCACAGCATTACGGAGCACCCACCGTGACGCACCCGAAGCATTCCTGCTGATGAACTGAACCGGCATCCGTAACGCCCTTCATTCCGCAATCCGCATTTTACAATCTACAATGGATTCACCATGTCCTACGTTCCTCTCCACACCCACTCCTCCTTCTCCTTTCACGCCGGCGTTCCAACGGTGGCGGAACTGGTGGCGCGGGCAAAGCAGCTCGGCATGACCGCGCTGGCGCTCACCGACACCGACCGGATGAGCGGCCTGGTCCTCTTGTATCTCGAGTGCCGTAAAGCAGCCATCAAACCGCTCATGGGCGTCGAGCTTACCGATCCTTCACGCGACAAAACGGAGCGCCTCGTGCTGCTCGCGAAAAACGCCCACGGCTACGGCGACCTCTGCGAACTCATCACGCAGCGCCACACCGACCCGTCATTCTCCTTTGACAATTCGTTCTCCCGACCGTGGCCCGGCCTTGTCTTCATCACCCACTCCCCTTCCCTGCTCGCGCTCCTCGCCGCCACGCCCAACCGCGCCGGCCTCTACGGCGAACTGATCAGCACCTCAACCGAAACCCGGACGCAGAGCGCGCGCGTCGAAGATACCGCCGCTGCCCACGGCCTGACCTGCGTGGTGTCCGACAACGCCTATTTTCTCCACGAGAGCGACTGGGAGACCCACCGGATACTGCGCGCCATCGGCCTGACCTCCACCCTGTCGCGGCTCAGACCGGGCGAATACGCGCCCCGGCATGCGTTCCTGCACTCCGGCGCCGACCAGCAGCGGCTGTTCCCCCGCCACACCGGCGCCATAGCCGAAACCGCGCGCATCGCCGATAGCTGCAACGTCGAACTCCCGCTCGGCGACTGGATCATGCCCCGCATCGAGGTGCCGCAGGGGTATACGCCGGAAAGCTACCTGCGATCCCTTGCCGCGCACGGTCTCCAGACGAACTACGCAGGAACGGCCGCGTACGAACAGGCGCGCCATATCCAGGAGATGGAGCTCGCGGTGATCGAAAAGCTCGGGTACGCCTCCTATTTTCTTATTGTCAAAGACGTGCGCGACTGGGCCGCGTCCGCGCTCTCCGGCGGCTACCGGCGGCCCGAGGACGTCACCATACTGCGCGGCAGCGCTGCCAACGCCATCACTTTTTACAACCTGGGCGTGAGCACGCTCGACCCCTTCCGCCACGACCTCTACTTCCAGCGGTTCCT
>JAFGOU010000087.1 GCA_016926315.1 Chitinispirillaceae bacterium | reverse complement strand
GAGGGCGAGGTTGTCGGCGGAAGCCGGCGTTTCAATGGCGTGCTGAAGGTTGAACGGGACGATCCTGTCCAGATACGACGGCGGATCCTGGCGGAGAACGATGCCGTAGTCGAAATACGTCTCGGGAAGAAGCGCTTCCGGGTTCGGAAGGAGGTCGGTGATCCTCATCCCCTCCCGGAACTCGTATTTGCCGGGCCGGAACACGTTACCGCTCAGGTAGACGGTGTTCCGGTCCTTATCAAGCACCGGAAACACCTTGATGATGTCGCCGTCGCCGACCTCAAACGAAGGAATTTTCCCGTCTTTCGATTCGACATCGAGGACCGACTGAAACTGGTTGTTCATGAAGCGTTCGACCTGGATCCTGCCCGTCCAGGCGGTAGGGGAGAGGCCGCCGGACAGTTCGATCGCGTCGGCAAGCGACGTTTTCCCCTTTATTTCGTACAGGGCGCTGCGCCGCACGTTGCCCGCGACCGCAACCATGCTCTGCACGATGGGGACGTGAATGACGTCGCCCGATTGCAGCCGCAGGCCGCTGCGGTCGGTCCCGGCAAGGAGAAAGTCGTAAAAGTCAACAGTCGAAACGGTCTTGCCGTTCCGTTTAAGCTGCACGGTCCGCAACGAACCCCGTTTGGTCGGTCCGCCTGCGGCAAACAGCGCGTTGGTAACGCTGGAAAGGGAACTGACCGTGTAAAATCCCGGTGAAACGACCTCACCGACGATATACACCCCGATGGAGCGCAGTTCGCCCATGGAGACCGACGCCTGGACTCCCTCGATGGTGCCGACACGGTCAAGAATGTTTTTTCGCATGGTTTCGAACGGGAGTCCTGCCACGGAAACCGGACCGATACGGGGCAGGTTGATCGTGCCGTCGCGGGAGACCGGGAGCCGATACTCCTCGTTGATTCTTCCCCAGAGCAGAACTACGATTTCATCGCCCGCGTTTATGGGATAGCTGGCGGGGACCGAGGAAACGTCGGCAGGAGCGAATGTCGTCGGTCCTTTTTTGGAAAAAACGTCATAGCCGAACATGGAAAGCCGGGGCAACAGGGAGTCGGGATGAACGGTTTTTCCCCTGAGAAGGGACTCGTACATGGAAGCCGTAACAAGGGAGTCCTTCCTGGACAGGACAATGGCAACGCTGTCGCTGTCAGCGGCCTCAAGGTCGGAGCTTTTTGCTGCGACCTCTCCGGATTTTTTTTTCTGGTAGTCGCTTAAGAGTTGCTGCATCCTTTCGCTCGAAGAAAAGGCGGGATTTGAACCGTACTGCTTCTGGTACTGTTTGATCAGGTCCGGGCTGAGGTTGTTTTGGCCGGAAGAAGAAACCGACGATAACAGCAGCAGGGCGGCAGACAGAAGAAGCAATCGTGGCACCGTTGGTCGTTTCATCAGTTCAGCACCTCTTTGATGTCGTAAAAAATTCCGTTTGGTCTGAGGAATGTTTTCAGACTTTTGGCACCGGCGGCGATAATGCGTTCATGTTTGACCGCAAGAATAACGGCGTCGTACGAACCTTTTTGGGGCTCGGTTACGGGGGAGAACCCATATTCCTCACGAACCTCTTCCGGGTCGGCCACCGGGTCCCAGACATCCACGGAAACGCCGAATTCCTTGAGTTCGTTTATAATATCGACCACCCGTGAATTACGGATATCCGGACAGTTTTCCTTAAAGGTTATGCCCAGGATCAGCACCCGGCCGTCCATCACGCTGAGCTTGCGGCGGATCATCTGCTTAATGAGCATTCTTGCCCAATAGCGTCCCATGGCATCGTTGATGCGCCGGCCGGCCATGATGATCTGCGGGTGGTGGCCGATCTCCTCTGCCTTGTAAGCGAGATAGTAGGGATCGATGCCTATGCAGTGGCCGCCGACCAGACCCGGTTCAAACGGCAGGAAATTCCACTTTGTCCCTGCCGCGGCAAGAACCTCTTTTGTCGAGATACCCATTTTATCGAAAATAATGCGCAACTCGTTCATAAGCGCGATATTGATGTCGCGCTGGGTGTTTTCGATCACCTTGGCCGCTTCCGCCACCTTAATGGAAGACGCTTTGTAGACGCCGGGTTTGACCACCGCGCCGTAGACGGCCGCGACATTTTCGAGCGTTTCGGGCGTATCCCCGGAAACGATCTTGAGAATGGTGGTGAACGTATGCTTTTTATCGCCCGGGTTGATGCGCTCGGGGGAGTACCCGACGAAGAAATCTTTTTTCCAGGTAAGACCGGAGGCTTTTTCCAGGGAGGGGACACACTCATCTTCCGTGACCCCGGGATACACCGTTGACTCATACACCACGATCGCGCCTTTTTTCATGTGCACGCCAACGGTTTCCGACGAACGGTAGAGCGGGGTGAGGTCAGGATTTTTATGGGCGTCGATCGGCGTGGGAACGGCAACGATGATAAATTCGGCGCGAGCAATAGCGGCGCTGTCGGAGGTGTATTCGATCGGAGCGGATGTAAGTTCCCCTGGAGCGACTTCGCCGTTCGGGTCTTTGCCGCTCTGCAGAACGGCAACGCGTCCGGCGTTGATATCGAAGCCGATAACACGGAATTGCTTCGACAGCGCAACCGCCAGCGGCAGTCCGACATACCCGAGCCCTACGACACAGATGACCGGTGTATACACAAGTTTCTCCATGGTGGTGACTGCTGGTTAAAATAAAAAATGTCGTTAGTAAAAAGGAAGTTTTCCATGCCACCTATCGCATCTCCTTTACCAGCAACCCCTTTGAAAGCATGATCCTGCGGTAATGAAACGGCTCGATAAGCTGCAGATCGTGTGTTGCCATGATGACGGTCGTGCCTCTCGAGTTGGTTGTCTGCAGGAGCGAAAAGATCTCCTTCGACACCTCCAGGTCGAGGTTGCCGGTCGGTTCGTCCGCAAGCAGCACCCAGGGATCGTTTGCGATGGCGCGCGCGATGGCGACACGTTGCTGTTCGCCTCCGGAAAGCTGGCTTGGAAAGTAAAAGGACTTGTGGCTGAGTCCCGTCCATGCCAGCACATCGAACACGCGCCGCATGAGCGTGCGCTCTCGGGCCCCGGTCACCCGGAGCGGAAACGCCACGTTTTCGAAAATGGTGCGGTCTTCAAGAAGTTTGAAGTCCTGGAATACGACACCGAGTTTCCTGCGCAGGAAGGGGACCTCGCGGGGAAGAATGGCGTGGGAATCGTAACCGCACACAAACACCCTTCCCGCGCTCGGCCGGTCGTCCATATAAATATGCTTGAGTATGGTGGATTTTCCGGCCCCGCTCGCGCCGCAGAGAAACAGAAAATCCCCCTTTTCAACCGAAAAGGAGATATCCTGAATGGCGGTAAAGCCCCCGGGATACTCTTTGGTGACATGGGAGAACTGTATCATCGGCGGTGCTTTCTGAGGAGAAAATGAACCCGTTCGGAGTGTGGGCGGAAACGGTTGAACGAATACCCGTCCCAAATGCCTTCAACGGAAAACCGGGACGCCGGAACCTTTCGGGCGATGCCGGCGGCAGGAAAAATCATCTGGCAATGATGCTCCTCAATCTTTTCGAAGAGCGGAGAAGACCCGGGCAGGCGTTTGAATATCGTAAACTCGTTATGCTGCTCCATGGGACCTTTGCGATAGTAACTACGGCGGATACAGGCGTAATCGCCCCAGTCCTCGAAATCGAGATACTGCCTGAAATGGGAGAGCGAGTTGGCTTCGGTGGTGATGTCAAAAAGAAAAAGCCCGCCGTCGCGCAGGTTCAGGGACACCTCCTCCATGAGCGAGGCATAATGGTCGAGCGTCGGAAGGTAGTTGATACCGTCGTAGAGGAAAAGAATCAGGTCGAACCGTTTTTTAAGAGGAAGCCGAAGCCCGTCGGCGCATACAAAAGGGATGTTTCGCGTTGTGCCGCAACGACACATGGAATAACAGCGGTCCGAGCCGGTATAGTCGTATCCTCTGCGGGAGAGGCGCTGCCCTAAAACGCCGGTGCCGGCGCCGATTTCAAATATGGAGGGACGATCGCATGCGAGAAAGCGGTCGATAACGCGCCCGATGAGCCCGGCCCATTCGTCGTATTCGACATGGCTCATAATCCTGTCGTAAAGGGGTGCGAGAGCGTCGTAAACCACAATCGGCCGATTTTCCCGTCAGATTTTAATGCTGATATACACCTGTCTGCGCCAGCGGTTTACCAGCTCGACCAGTTTTTTCTGCGCCTGGATGTCTTTTGCCTTGTCGGCAAGGAGCTGCCAGTCGTCGTCAAGCGTCAGGCGGCGTTTGGCTACCCGGTCGTCAACGCGATAGAGCACCATCTCCCTGGTATCGTTTATTACCGCGGAGATCCCGCCTTTTTGCAGGGTGTCGATCGCCCCTCGCACCTGGCCTGGAAGATCCAGAAGCGATTTCCACCCGAGTCGTCCGCCACGCACCTTTGACAGCCGGTCGGTGCTGTATTTTTTTACCGCGGCGGCGAAATCCGAATCCGACCGGCAGGAGAGCCGCACGGAATCGAGGAGGGCCGATGTTTTTTTCATCTGTTCTGGTGAAGCCGCGACCGAAACGAGAATCTGGCGGACGTGCACCTTCTGGTTTTCCCTGGCAACGACATTGACCAGATGAAACCCGAGCTGGGTTTGGAACGGGTCGCTTGTCTGGCCGACCGGAAGCGAGAACGCTTTCTGCTCAAAGGCAAGCAGGGTGAGCGAGCCTTTTTCGATAAACCCGAGGTCGCCGCCGCTTGCGGCATCCGGGCTTTCGGAGTGTTGTTTTGCCATCTCGGCGAAATCCGCTCCCGCATCGAGGCGCTGTTTGATCGAAAGGATTTTTTCATACGCGGCCTGACGGACCGATGCCTGCGGAGCGATTTCTATCGCGAGTTTTGAAAGCAGGACGCTTTCGCCGGTTAAGGGGAGGCTGTCTTTATAGGTTTTGTAAAACTCCTCGACATCGCGGCGGGAGACTTTAATGGATGAAAGATACTGGCGATGGACCTTCTGTTTGAGAAGCTGCTCCCTGATCGCGGAGCGGGATTCGGCCTTGAATTTCGCGAGCGATATACCCTGTTCCCGCTGGAGCAGCAATTCCAGGCTGTCCAGAGAGAGCTTGTTCTGCTGGAGGATCGAGGCGATATGACTGTCGAGGGCACGGTCGACCTCTTCGCCGGTCACCTGCACGGTGGTGTCGTTTTTGGCGTGGGCAAGCAGGACCTTACCGTCGATGAGTTCGTGAAGGTACTGTTTGCGGTATTTCACGATGTCGTCCGGATCGGGCTTGAGGCCCTCCCCCTTCAGGCGCAGGGCGGTATAGGCGTCGACTTCGGAGAGAAGGATATGCTCGTCACCTACCACCGCGGCAATGCCGTCGAGACGCGGCTGCGAGGAGGAGAGAGAGAAGGAGGAAAACAGGGAAAAAAGGAAAAGGATCCGGCAATAACGCATAAGGGCCTTTCGGGTGAAGAGAGAATAAAAACACCTTGTGGAAAAATAGCTTATGAGCAGACGGGAATTAAAGGGGAAGAGTGCCGCCGGGGTTAACGGTTCTTCATCAACCGCATGCGCCGGAAATCATTGCAAGCGCTTCCTGCGCACGTTCCTGCCTGGAAACCGACGATAGCCTCCTTTTCAGCACCGTCTGTGGATCCTCGGTAGAGGCCTCGAACACCAGGCCGCAGGTTCCCATGAAGGCCATTATCCTGTTTCGCACCGTTTCAGCCTCCCCATCAAACGCCAGGGAAAGGATTCCGTCGTCGCTTATCGCAACGCGACCGATGCCCGCTTTCCTTGCCGAGCATTTGATGCGCATGAGCAGCATGAGCGCATTCACGCTTCTGGGCAGCGGGCCGAAACGGTCGACCAGGCTTTTTTCCAGATCGGCGAGCGCATCGACATCGGTGATTGAGGAGAGGTCGTGATAAATCGCTATCCGTGACGCGCCGTCGGCGACAAACTCGGTTGGGACATACGCTTCAAGGGGGATATCCAGTTTGACATCAAGCAATTTCTCCGGCGTTTTTTCGCCCTTCAGTTCCAGTACCGCCTCCTGCAGCAGCCGGCAGTATAGCTCGAAGCCGACCGCGGCGATGAACCCGTGCTGTTTGGTGCCGAGCAGGTTGCCTGCGCCCCTGATCTCGAGGTCGCGCATGGCGATCTGAAAGCCGCTGCCGAGCTCGGTGTACTGCTCGAGGGCGCGCAGGCGCAGAAGCGATTCCTCGGCGACTTCGCGGTAGGGCGGAGTGAGGAGGTAGGCATAGGCCTGCTCGCTAGAACGGCCGACGCGGCCCCGTAACTGGTAGAGCTGCGAGAGGCCCATGGCGTCGGCCCGGTTCACGATGATGGTGTTGACGTTGGGGATATCGAGGCCGTTCTCGATGATCACGGTCGAAAGCAGCACGTCGAACCGCCCGGCGACGAACTCTTTCATCACGCGTTCGAGTTCGTGCTCGTGCATCTGTCCGTGCGCGGCGATCACCCGCGCGCTCGGGACCAGATGAACGATCTTGTCGCGCACCATATCGAGGTTTTTGATACGGTTATTTACAAAATACACCTGGCCGCCGCGCTCAAGTTCGTTTTCAACGGCGTTTTTGATAAGTTCGTCGTGGCTTTCCGATACCCGCGTTTCGACCGGCAGCCGGTTGCG
>JAFGOU010000086.1 GCA_016926315.1 Chitinispirillaceae bacterium | reverse complement strand
TTTTTTTTCATCAACGGTCCCTTCCAGAGTTGTGGGTCCGGCGCCGGCGCCGGTCTGATGACTAAAAATACTAAGCCGGCGAAGCCGGAAAAAGAGTTATTTGATGGCTTCGCGCCTTTGTCCGCAGCTCATGGGTCCGCAGATCGACCGGAGTTCCCTGCCCGGCCGGATTGCACGGCGCAGCGGTCGAGTATTCTCAATTGACTTGCCTTACCACAGGGGCTATTTTTAAAGGAATGCCGAACGAACCCAGGGGCTTTTTTTTCAGGCCTGCAACAGAACCTCCGAAAACACAACACCGAGAGCTTCCCGCCGCTTTTATTTACGCCCTGTTTATGGTATGCCTTGCCGCCCTGCTGTTCGGCGTGTCGACGTTTGCATGGTTTGTATTCCGTCTCTGGCAGGACCTGCCGATCGTTTCACAGATGCAGGCCATCGAACAGCCGCTCGCCTCAAAGGTGCTTGACCAGGAGGGCAGGCTCGTTCACGAATTCAGCACCGAGCGGCGTATCTGGGTGCCGATCGGGAAAATTCCCCCCGACCTTCAGAACGCGGTGATCGCGATCGAAGATCGCCGTTTCTACAAACACTGGGGCATCGATATCCGCCGTATCCTCGGCGCCGCGGTGGTCGATGTGGTGCGCGGGAGCAGCGCGCAGGGCGGTTCCACCATCACGGCGCAGCTTGCACGGAATCTCTATCTGACGGCGAAAAAATCGATTCTCAGGAAAATACGGGAGGCGCTCACCGCCTGTCAGCTCGAGGCCAGCTATACAAAAAGGGAAATACTCGAGCTGTACCTCAACCAGGTCTACCTCGGAGGAGGTGCGTGGGGGGTGGAAGCGGCGAGCAACCAGTATTTCAGCAAGCATGTCAATGACCTTGACCGTAATGAGTGCGCTACGCTCGCCGGCATCATTCAGCTTCCGGAAAAATACCGGCCCGATAAACCGGCGAACCTGCAGCGGATCACCGCGCGCCGTAATATCGTGCTGCGCGCCATGCACGATATGGGTTTTATCAAAACGCACGAGTTGCGTTCGCTTTCCGCCCTTCCGGTGCCGTCGAATCCCCGTATGGAAAAACCCAGCGAAAGCAATTATTTCCTCGAGATGGTCCGCAAATACGTCCGCGATAAATACGGCGACGACGAACTTTATACCGGCGGCCTCACCATCCATACGACGCTTGACCGTGAAGCGCAGATCGCGGCCGAGGCCGCCGCGGAAAAGCAGATCGCAAGCCTGCAGCGCAGGCTCAACCGGATATTCCTCGACAGCACCAAGGCTTTTCAAAAGTACCGGATCCCGCGCGACACGTTCCTTGCCCATTTTGACTCGCTGTATGCGCTTGACGCAGAACAGTGGGAGCGGCTGCCTGACTCCATGAAGCTGCGCCAGGCGCAGATCGCGGTCGTGGCGATCGATGCGGCCGACGGCGGGATCAAAATGCTCATCGGCGGGAGAAATTTCGAGGAGAGCAAATTCAACCGGGTCACCATGGGCCTGCGGCAGCCCGGTTCCGCGTTCAAGCCGTTTGTCTACACCGCGGCGATCGAGCGGGGGTATTCGCCCGCATCGGTGGTTCTCGACCAGCCGATCACGCTGCAGACGCCGGAAGGCGAGTGGCGGCCGGAAAATTACGACCACGTCTTCAACGGCCCGATTACCGTCAGGCGGGCGGTCGGCCTCTCGGTGAATATCGTGGCGATCCAGGTGCTCATGGACATCGGCCCGAAAACCGTGGTTGAGTGCGCCCGGCGCATGGGACTGACCAGCCAGTCCATTCAGCCCGTTCCGTCGCTCGCCATCGGATCGTGTGAGGCGACGCCGATGGAGATCGTAAGCGCCTACCAGATATTCGCCAACAAAGGGGTGGCGCAGAAGCCGTGGTTCATCGAAAAAATCATAAACAAGAACGGCCGTGTCATCGACCAGAACACGCCCGAGGCACGCGTCGTTCTAACGCCCCAGACCGCGTTTCTCATGACTTCCCTTCTGCAGACCGTGGTGTGCTGCGGCACCGCATCCATGATTCCCAGCCTCGGGTTCAACCGGCCCGCGGCCGGCAAGACCGGCACGACCAACGACTATTCCGACGCCTGGTTCGTCGGATTTTCGCCGCAGATCGTCTGCTGCGTATGGGTCGGCACCGACGAACGCCGCTCGCTCGGGGCCGGGGTCACCGGCTCCATCGGCGCGGTGCCGGTCTGGGTAACGGTCATGTCGGCGCTCCACCGCAATCTGCCGGTACGGTACTTTAAAGTGCCTCCCGGAATAAAATCGATGAACCTGTGCAATGAATCGCATCTTATCGCCACGAAAAGCTGCCCCAAGGCGAAACCCGACTTCTTTTTAAAGGAGGCGGTCATCGATACCTGTACCTTGCATGGCAAGGGAAGAGTGGCGGACAGGACGCGGATCGACCGGTTCGGGCCTGACAGCAGACCCGTCGTCCGTCAGGACTCACTCAAGAAGCCGAAGCGAAAAATCCAGTTCTGACCTTGACGCATAGCAGGAGAGACCAATGCGCCATCACACCAGCCGGACCGGAAAAGAATATGCCGGGCTCGTCTGCGCGGCCGTCTGGATCATGGTCTGTTGCGCGACGATTACGGCAGCACCGGGACCGTTGACAACGGCAGGTACGGTACGGATTGCCACACGGCCGATTGTGGCAAACAAACAGAACCTTGCGGCCGCAGCCCTTAAAAAGACCAACGCCGCCCTCGCCACACGGATAGCCCTCGCCGGTCCTTCCTTTACCCCGCAGGCAGCCGCAAGATATGGCTGGCGCGTGGTGTCACGGACCGGCGACGTGGTCACGCTTGCCGGTCCAGCCTTCGCTGCCCCCTACCTCGGCGCGGTCGACGGGATCCTTTCTGTAAAGCGGCCCTCGAAGGTTTATCCGCTCATGGATACGGTCCGTAAATACTGCGCCATCGACCAGGCGCACGGAACACGCGACGGCGGCATCGGCAGGACCTTTTCGGGCAGAGGGGTCCTCTTCGGCATCATCGACACCGATTTCGACGTCCACCACCCGGCCTTTGCCGACTCAACCGGACGCACCCGCTTCATCGCACTCTGGGACCAGAACGATTCCAGCGGCGCCGCGCAGAACCGTTTCGGTTACGGCACCATCAAGGACGGCTCCGGGCTTGAAGCGGATTCCCTGTTCGGGATGCGCAACCGGCACCACGGCACGACCATGGCAAGCTACGGGGTCGGCGGCGAAAAAACAACGCCGTTTTACGGCGCGGCGCCCGAAGCACTCATCGCCGGGGTCTGCATGAGCGACCTTGACGACGGCATCATCGACGGCCTGCACTGGCTGTTCTCCATCGCCGATTCGCTCTCCCTGCCGTGCGTGGTCAACATGAGCCTCGGGTACCACGACGGCCCGCACGACGGCACGTCACTCGTCGACCGTACCATCGACTCCCTTTCCGGGCCGGGCCGCATCGTGGTCGGATCGGCGGGCAACGATGGCGACAAGAAGGCGCATGTCACGTTCGACGCCGCGCCGGGCGATACGGCAGGTACCTGGTTCACCGGGATCGGCCAGGTCGACAGCACCGGAGCCGCCAAGGCGGTTTTCGGCATCGAACTCTGGGGCGAAAGCGGAAAGCCCTTTTCCGCCGCCATCCTCCTGCTCGATACCGTCGCCGGCCGCCTCCTCGAAGGCGCACCGGTGCTTACCGCCGATACGACCGTGACCTTCGAGCCCGACACCCTCGTTTTTCCCGCTTCCGGCAGGGGAGGCGATACCGTTATCCTCGAAGCGCTTGTCGAACGGGCGAGCCCGCTCAACGGCAAGCCGCACGTGCAGGTGACCGTGAGCGCCACTACCGTCTCTTTCATTCCCGGTGTCTGGATCACCGCCTCCACGGCCGCCACGATCCAGGCGTGGAACATGACCAAACGGGCGTTTGCATCCCTTGACATGCCGGGATTCCTCGACGGCGATACCGTCATGTCGGTCAACGAGCTGGGCGGCACCGCGCGCAGCAACATCACGGTCGGCGCCTATACAAGCAAGCTCAAATACACGCTCTTCGACGGCCGTGTCATCGACTGGAAAGGCGACGATCTTCCCTGGCATTTCCTCTGCGGGTATTCGAGCCATGGGCCGACCGCCGACGGCCGCATCAAACCCGATATCACGGCTCCCGGCTCCGACCTGATCGGCGCCATGGCACGCGACGCGTCAGGCGGGAACATCGTGATCTGGCCCGACACCGCCACGACCATGGGCCGCTACTGGGCTTCGGGCGGCACCTCGGCATCGGCGCCGGTGGTCGCCGGAATCATTGCACTCATGCTCGAGGCCGACCCGCTCCTCACCCCGCAGGCCGCGCGGCAGTTCATTCAGGAGAGCGCCTCTGCCGACGCCACCACCGGGCCCATCTTAACGCCCAACATCCTCTGGGGCGCGGGAAGGGTGAACGGCATCGGCGCGCTTTCGAAGCAGCTCGGGATCGGCGTAACGCAGCGGATAGCGGCGGGAAAACGCCGGCCCGGTTACACCTTCTCTCCTGTCAGCCAGGGCCGCTACCGGTTGACCGGGAAAACGATCGAGGGGGTTTCCGTCGAACTCCTGTCGCTTACGGGTAGAACGGTGCATCAGATCGCCCCGGGAAAAAACGGCCTGTTTTCATTGCCCAGGCTTCCTGCCGGCGTCTGGGTGATGCAGGCCACCGGGGGCGGAAAACGGGTGTGCGCGACAAGGCTTACGCAGCTTGCGGCGCCGTGGTAACCGCTGGCCGGACTCTCTGCACCTTCGACAGTCGCCAAAATCGTATATTTATCCCTTCAACCGAAACCAAAACCCAAGGAGGATTGCATGCCGTCCATTAAAGGTACCAAAACCGAAAAAAACCTGCTCGCCGCGTTTGCCGGGGAGTCGCAGGCCCGTAACCGCTACGGCTTTGCCGCCAAGGTCGCAAAAAAAGAGGGGTATGAACAGGTAGCCGCCCTATTCCTCGAGACCGCCGAACAGGAACGCCAGCACGCCAAACGATTCTTCCGCTTTCTCGAAGGCGGCATGGTCGAGATCACCGCCATGTATCCCGCCGGCGTCATCGGCACCACCATCGAAAACCTCAAGGCAGCGGCGGCCGGCGAGCACGAGGAGTGGTCCGACCTGTATCCCGATGCCGCCCGCATTGCCAAAGAAGAAGGCTTCCCTCTCGTGGCGACCCAGTTCCAGCTGACCTCCAAGGCGGAAAAGCACCACGAGGAGCGGTACAAGCTGCTCCTGGCCAACCTGGAAAAGGGCACCGCGTTCAAGAAGCCGTCGCCGACCACCTGGATCTGCCGCGAGTGCGGGTATGTCCACGAAGGCGCCGAAGCGCCGGAAAAATGCCCGTGCTGCGAACATCCGCAGGCGTTTTTCCAGGTCCTTACCGACAATTACTAAGAAAATAAAAGTTACCAGTTGACAGTTGCCAGGAAGAGCGAAAATAACAGGATCTGAGTCTGACAACTGTCAACTGCCAGCTTTAAAATTTTTTTAATGAGAGGAAAGTTTGGCCATGGCAAAGAAGCCTTCCGGACATGCGAGCCGCTATTCTTTATCCACCCGCTCGATTCATGCCGGAGAGAGCAGGGTCAGATACGCCGATGCGATCACCACGCCCATCGTACAAACCTCGACTTTTACCTTCTCAGGCAGCAAGGACATCGAGGAATATACCAAAAAGGGCAAGGAGCATT
>JAFGOU010000085.1 GCA_016926315.1 Chitinispirillaceae bacterium | reverse complement strand
GGACCGCGTGGTTCTGGATCATGGCCGCATCATCGGGCAGGATTTCGTGCGTGATAATGAAGTCGTTGCCAAGGCCGTGCATTTTGAGAAAGGGCAAAAGAGAGGTCATAGCGTTTCCGTAAAGAGGTGTTTCGGGGCGACCCCGTGGGTCGCCCTATAGAGGCCGCCTCATGGCTTTGCCGGCGCGACCCGGCCGGGTAGTATCCCAGCCCTTCAAGGGTAGTAATGGACGATTCCAGTTTTTTTTCAGGGGGTTACGTGGCGCCGGCATCTCCGCTTTCCCCTGTCGTTGTAAACACTTTTTCAATCAGGTCACTGATGGTCTTTGTAACAAAATCACCCGCTGCAGCGAGTGCGGCGGCCGGATCCCGGCGTATCTTGAGTTCCTGTCTGCCAACCATGAAAAACAGTCCGGTGAGCGCTTTCCCGGTTGCGTATGCCACGATATCCGTATTCAGGGGATCAACCGACGTGATGCCTGACGCTTCAAGAGCAACCAGGGATAGTGTTGCCGCCGCGGCAGCGATCAGATCGGTGGACGTTGAGGTCGAGACCAGAGACTGATACGCGCCCGCGACCTTGTTGTAGTTCAGGGCGAATTCGTTCCACACCCCTTTTACCGTATACTGCATGCCCAGCGCGGTCACCTTCACGGTTTCGAGGGAGTTGTCGATGATGGGCGAGAAGCCGGATGCGAGCACGTCAGAGGTCGTGGTGTTCAGATAATTCGTTGCGCCCAGGGAGTCGCTGCCGAACAGGATATCCCTGGCTGAGGTAAAAGTCATCCCGGTTATCGCTTCCCTGAAAACATCGACTGAAAGGCCGGCAGCGTTTTCAGCGCCCCGGTTGAGTCCCCTGATCATGGCGTCGCGATAGGACGAAAGATCCACCCCTGCCGCGGCAAGCAGCGTCCTGCCGGCAGAGGAACTGTTCAGCAGGTTTATGGTTTGAAAGGCTTTTTGCGCATCATCCGGCAGCACGATGCGCACCAGCTCGTTGGCAAGGTAACCGGTCGCTTCACTCAGAGCATTGGCGATGCCGCTTGTATCGCTTAACGTAAACGCCGCGGTTTTGCTGCCGAGAATGAGCGCCTCTTTGAGGCCGCTGACCAGCTCGTTATCAGTAAGGTCGGAATCGATCTGCAGTTCTGAAAGCAGGTCGCATGAGGCCATTATCAGGAGGGACGTGACGCTGCCGAGAAGAAGGATTTTTTTCATTAAGTTCTCCCGTGGTTATCGCAGACGTTAGAGTCGGTGTCTGATAAATATACCCATTCGGCAGGCTTAAGGCAGGCTATTTTTTGCGTATATTTGTCAGACGGAAAAGATGAGCAATGAGTCTTATCCCATGGTTAACATCATGGTAATCATGGTTTTGTTCCGGAGCATCCGGGCGAAAAGTGTGAGGCATGGGCTCAAACCAACGCGATCAGGGATAAATGGCGCAGCAATTATTTTATGGTAAACTTCAGGGTCGTTAGAAGTTCCTCGCCCGGCAGGAGTACAACCTCTACCTTCCATTCTCCGGCCATTCCTGGCGTGATGGTTTTATAGCTTTGGGTTCTCCAGATAATCGACTTGATGGGAAGCTCGATCGTACTGATCAGGGTTTCATTTTTATACCAACGGTGTTCAATATTGGCCGATTGTTTTACCCCTTTTATCTGAGTGATGCAATAGACCCGTTTTACATCGGTCCTGAATTCCGTTCCCGGTCCAATGGGATTCTTGCTTTCATCTATTCCCGAGGCGATTACCGCCAAGGGGACCGTAAGGCCGAGGCTGTTCGCCTTGGTTATGATGTTCTTAGTGCCGGGCGTCGCCTCCGTACTCGCCGTATCGGTCTTGGCTGATGACGTGGGGGCCGCCTTTTTTTCCTGTTGAGCGAGTGCTACAGAAAAGAGCAAGGAGGAAAAGATGATTGCTGATAGCAGGCGCATAGGGTCTCCTTGATAGAGGAGGTTGAAAATGGTACCGATGCTCTGAAAATAAGTTACGCTAATGGTTTATTATATCTCTGTATTACGGTGAGTTAAAGAAAAATCGTAAGGAGCATCTGTTCTGGAAAGGCGCGTTTCAGGCGCCATGCTTCGACCAAGCTTGGCTTGAGAAGCTCATTCTGCTCAAAAAGGTAATTTCCACTCGTACCGAGAGCAAGTCAAAGCGAATGAACGAAGGTGGCACAATGTCATTTCGACAAGCATAGGGAGGAGAAATCCGACCGGGTTCATTCGTGGCCATCTCTACAACTATGGTGAGATGACTGATAATGTTTGTGTCCAGAATAAATGAGCTTCGGGCAATTTTTGTCTTATATTAATATATGGGGAGAGGCGTACAAGATTTTTCATCTGATTTGATAAAGAAGGGGGCTTTGGTATGGGGAGATACGGTCTTATTTTCATCCTGTGCTTGTTTCTGGTACAAGCGGTTTCAGGGTATACGCTTTCAGATGATAATTTCACCGTGGTGACCGGGACCTACGGAGAGATCAGCTCGTTAAAAATCAAGGGTGATGCATTTCCCACCGAATATGTGTTTAATGCCACCAACAACTCGGGCATGACCAGCAACTTTTTAGGGGAGCTGCTCTTCAAGTACCGCCTGGGGACGGCTACTCAATGGATAACCGCGACCACCAATCAGTCGGCGGACGCAAGAACACAGTCACAGAGCGGCACTACCGTTACCGTCACCTATGAAAACTCTTCGAACGCCCAGGGGATTAAGAATTTCAAGCTCGTGGAGAGCTATTCGCTTGCCGACGGCTGTCTGCGCTGGCAGATCACCGTTACCAATACCGCTTCCCAGAGAATCGAGTTCGGCGATTTCGGTCTTCCGCTGCCGTTTAACCAGCGGTTTCCCGATAACGAGGTCATTTATGAAACCAGGGTGCTCCAGCCTGGTTTTATCGGCTTAAACAGCTCTTTTGTGCATCCGCAAAGACCCAGCGGCGTTGGACCTTTTCTGCTCATGCTGCCTGATGCCGCGACCGGCGCTGGTTTCGAATACCAGGACTTCCCGGGCGGGCCTCGGGTGTACTATATCCATTCAAATGTGATCAAGAGTACCGGCCGGGGCTATCTGCCCAACACCAGCCTGGTTCTCGATGCGGGCCAGACCAAGGTGTATGCATTCAAATTTTTCAAGGTGCAGGACCGTTTTGCCATGGCCGACCGGATCTATGCAGAGGGGCTCATCGACATTACCGTGGTCCCGGGAATGGTGGTGGCGACCAACCTGACCGTGAAGTTCGACCTGCATACCAAAAAGAACATCGACTCGGTCAAGGCCCAGTACCCCACCGAGACGACGATCTCCCCTGGCGGCACCGTGCCGACGGACCACAAGATCTACCAGGCAACCTTCAAACACCTGGGGCCGAACAATGTGACCGTCTACTATGGTGGAAATGAAAAAACAGTGCTCCAGTTTTACGTCACCGAGCCTTTCGGTGACGCAACGCAGCGTCACGCAACGTTCATGGTGGACAAACAGCTGGTCCGCGCTCCGGGAAGACATTATCACATGGTCATCGACGACTGGCTGATGGATACCAAGGCGGTGAGGGGGAAATATCAGGATTACTGGGGATGGGGGGACGACTGGGGATACACCCATGCCCAGTTTCTGGCTTTAAAAAACGTGCTTAATCCTGTGGCCAGGGAGGTTACCGCCCTGGACGGGTACCTTGACACATGCATTTGGCTGTCACTGATGGACGGCCACCATGAAGATTACCTTATCCATGATTTTTTGGAGGCTCCCCCGAACAACGAACCGACCTACCGCGGCTACGCCTATCCGCATATTTACAACACCTATTTCGACATGTACAACATTGCCCGGCTTCATCCGGATATCGTGAAGTTCATCAACCCGAAGAATACCTATCTCCTGCGGGCGTATAATATTCTCAAGGCGATGTATTCGCGGGGCGTTTATTACAACTGGGACACCGGAGAGATGGGTGAACAGACCACGCCGGACATTATTGAGGCGTTGAAGCGCGAGGGATACACCACCGAAGCCAACTGGATCGTTTCGACAATGTTGACGAAGTATAACAACTTCCAGAGAAACAAGTATCCCTACGGATCGGAGTTCAAGTTCGATAATACGGGCGAAGAAGCGGCGTATATGCTGGCGAAAATGCACGGGAACACCGACATGATGAAAACCGTCGTGACCAAGACCATCGGCTGCCGGGGCCTTGCGCCGGAGTGGTACCATTACTCGGACCCGGGCACCCAGTCCGGCACCTGGAACCAGCGGTATGCCACGGCCCTCACCGGGTATCTCCTGAACGACTGGCTGCTGAACCACTCCACCACGCCGGAAAAAGAGCTGCCGCTCACCTATGCCGCAAAAACGGCAAATTTTTCAAACATCAACTCCGGCCAGATAGATTCGGACCCTGCCAATATCGGCGCCACGGCATGGTGTTATCAAAGGCAGAAGGGAACCAGATATTCCTATTGCGATGGCGGCAACCTTCATAACGGATGGTGGCAGATGAGCGGCGAATCGGACCTCGCCCTGTTCGGCGTGCTCAGGCTGGTCAGTTCGGATGTCGCGAATGACCCGGTTTTCGGGCTGATCGGGTACGGGTGCGAGGCGACGGATGAAGGGACCCGGGTTTCGGTGGCGCCGCTTGACGGTTTTAACAAGCGGCTCAATATGGTGTCGCTCAAAATGTCCCTGGTACTGGAACAGGACCAGTACTCGCTGGCAGTGATCGACAAATCGAAAACGCGGGTTCACTTCGTGCTCCGCAACATGAAAACGAGTGCACACAGGACCACGGTGTCCATTACCGGTCTGAATGCCGGGAGTTACGACGTCCGGGTTGATGGGGTGGTCAAGGCGACGGTGACGGCATCCGCCGCCGCTGTTTTAAATGTCCTAGTCGATGTCGGCACCGCGGCGTCGTACGACATCGATATCCTGCCCGAGGGGACCCCTGTTCAAATGAACGGTCTCTTGGTAAAAACCGCTCATTCCATCGGTATCACCCCGATGAAAAACGGGATCCAGTTTAACTATCTTCCCGGTTCGTCGGGGGTCACACCACCGTCCCTGAAAATATTCAGCCTGCAGGGAAAGCAGCTCGGGTTTCTGGAATCGATCCCGGCCGGCCTTTCGACCTGGAAGCAGACGGCGGGAACCACCCCCAGCGGGATATGTTTCGTCCGGGTAATCTGGCCGGATGGTAAATCGGAAACGAGGAGTGTGGTGCTGGCGAGATAGGGGCTGGAATCTATCGCAAACGGTTACGAAGAAAAGGCCATTACTGCCGGTTTTCCGGCACGTCAGGCATACGTCAGGGGTGCGGCAGGTTGGTTCCTGCCGTCTCTTTCCTACCTTGCTTCCAGAGGTGCGGGTGAAAGCGTCAACGATCCCTTTCCTGATCCTTGCGGTCTGCCTCCCCGCCTTGTCCCAGAACTGGAACCTCATCTGGTCCGACGAGTTCAACACCGACGGTCCGGTGGATACGACGCACTGGCGTTTTGAAACCGGCACCGGCGCGAGCGGCTGGGGCAACAACGAGCTCCAGTTCTGCACCAGCCGGCCGGAAAATGCGTGCGTCCGGGGCGGCGATCGACGACCGGATCGCGCTCTCCACCGCGCACTGGCTTAACGACGAGAACAACTCCCACGCCTCGTACGGGCTTTCCGATACCTCGCCAACGCCGCTTGCCGACAGCTTTCATGTGTACGGCATCACCTGGGACGAACGGTATGTCCGCGCGTTTCGCAACGGGAAGCAGTTCTGGGTGATCGACATAACGCCGCCGGGCCTCAGCGAGTTTCACCAGCCGTTTTTTCTTCTTGTCAATGCTGCGGTGGGCGGCACACCGCTCGGGATCACGAATCCCGATCAGGTGACCGCGGCGCTGCCGCAGACCATGCAGGTCGATTATATCAGGGTGTACCAGGAAGCCGCGGGAGCGCGCGGCGGTGCAAAGGAAAAAAGCGGCATCAGGGAGTTCTCTGCCGTTATGCATCCGGCAGGAACAAGCGTGACGCTGATGCTGACCGGTGGGCGCGGGCCCTTGGGTCCGGCGCTCTCGCTGTATACGGTGGACGGGAAGCTTCTGGTCAGGCGGCAGCCGCTGTTTTCTCCTGACGGGCGGTATACGATCGATCTGCCGGCGCAAATGGCGCAAGGAGTGTATCTGGTGGAAATGAAAACCGGGGCGGAGTGTCTGCGATGCGTGCTTCTGCCGACCTCGTCTTCGGCGGACTATTTTTTCCCCTCTTTTTGAAGACGGTACAATTCTTTATAGGAGAGGTGGTAACTTATTCCGCTGCACAACGAAATACAGACGCCGTCCATTCCCCGCCTGAAATACTGCTGCCGAAAGAGTTTCCAGAAAAAAACCGCGGCGGGAAACCCCCAGATTTTCCAGACCGTGGCGGGGAAACGGATTCTTCTTCCACGGTGGTAGTACTCCAGGCCGCCCATTTTTCCGTATCGGACAGCGCATATTTCGAAATGCTTCCGGTAGCTTTCAAACGATGTCGGGTAATGCAGCAGCAGCCCGCTTAAATTGAGGACCGGGCCATGGACATCGACGTTTTCATGGACAAAGGTCTCTTTATAGTTATACAAGGACTTTCTGAAAAGTCTGATGCTGCCGAAGTTGGTGTCGACATGGAATTTTTTGAAATGAAGGTTTTTCCTTCTGACCCGGTAGGCCGCGGTATCGCTTCTGTCATGAACTTTCGCCGCCACCTCATCTTTCAATTCCGGGGTGAAAACCTCGTCGGCATCGAGCGTAAAGGTCCAGTCATTATGCGCCAAAGAAGCCGCATATTTTCTCTGGTGGCCGAAGCCGACGAGCGCATGACGTATTAAAGACACATTAGGGAAAGTCGCGGCTACCGTTGCCGTGGCATCGGTGCTGAAATCATCAACGATGACGACTTCGTCAGCCCAGGAAACGCTCTGCAGGCTTTGCGCCAGTTTCCGCTCTTCGTTTCTGGTGATCATGCATATCGATACGGGTAGGGTATCCGCGCCCATGGTTTACATCCCATTTACATCGACAGGGTGGTACATGATACCTCCGCGAACGTACGTTCAACCTGCAAGGATAGATCGTTGGCAATGCACAAGAACCTTACCATCCCTGCACCGAATTCGCCATGATCCGCTGAACCATCTCCTTGATCGCCGCCTGCTTCCCGTCCTGTTCGGTTTGACTTGCAAGGTCGTAAATGCCCTCGCCCGTGACCTGTCCCTTGTAGATCGGTTCATCCTTTTTTACGTCGAGGAATTCAACGTCGGCGGTTATGCGCACCACGTACTGCTGCACATCGACCCGGCGGGTTTCGGACGCGCCAAAGGTGTAAGGCTCGTTGGTATAGGAGGTCACGGTGCCGTTTATCACCGCGTTGCCGCTTCGTTCCACCACCTTGAGCAGGTTGCCGGCTACGATATCGTTCGATAGCTGGCGGGTGATCTCGTCGGCGATGTTGGGTTCGAGCGACTGGTTGGCGAAAAGCGGGACCTCAACGGTCTTGAGGTGGGGGGGAAGGCTCGAACCGCTGAGGGTGTAGATGCAGCCGCACAGCGCCGCGGAAAGGATTACCAGTACTGCAAGAAACCGGTTGATCATTTGTCACACCTCGTCAAAGGGTACGTAGGAGACCGAGGACGTTCCGGCCGGGAGGGCCTCGCCGTTGAAAAACGCCCCGACGCGGGCGAGCATGTCGGCCGCGTCCTCAAAGGTCTGAAAATCGGCGTCGATCGACCTGGTGAACCGACTGCCGTAGCTTTTCTTGACAATGCGGTTATCGAGCACCACGAGCGCGCCGCGGTCGCTGGAGCTCCTGATGAGCCTGCCGCACCCCTGGCGGAAACGGATAACCGCCTCGGGAATGGCGTACGACATGAACGATTCGCCGTGCAGGGAGGTCATTTTTTCGGAGATCGCCTGCACCAGCGGGTGGACCGGTACCGGGAACGGCAGGCGCGGCATGACCACGATCTCGCAGGCGTTCCCCGGAACGTCGATTCCTTCCCAGAAGCTGTCGGTGCCAAGAAGCACCATCCGGGACTGCTCCTTGAACTGTTCGAGGAGCGCGAACCTGCCGCCGGAGATGTTCTGCGCGAGAATATTGCGGCGGTCGATGCCCGGCATGGTGCGGAGCAGTTTGTACACGGCCGAGAGCATCGAGTTGGCGGTGAAAAGCACGAGAACATTTTTTCCCTGCGCCGCGTGGAGGTCGCGGATGACGGAAGCGACAAAGCCGACATACTCCGGCGCATCGGGGTCAGGACCGTTCTTTACCGCACCCATGAGCGCCTGTTCTTTTCGAAACGGGCTCGGGAACACGGCGATGGCGGTCCGGGCCGTATGTCCGGCAAGACCGACGGAATGGGAGAAATAATCGGGCGAGCGGGCAACGGAAAGTGTTGCCGAGGTGAAGATAACCGATCCTGCGCACTGCTCCCAGATCTGAGAAAGCAGGCTCGCGATATCGAGCGGGACCCCGCAGAGTTTCGACCACCCTTTTTCAAGGTTGCCTTCGGCCCAGAAGGCGTGATCCTCGGTCCGCCCCGCCATGAGATAGCGCAGGTCCGCGGAAAGCTGGGAGGTACGCTCCTGACAGGAGAGCACTTTTTCACCGACCGGCTCGATAACGCGTTCGGGCAGGGGCGAAGCGGCGATTTTCTGCTTCAATTCATGAAGCTGGTCTTTAAGGGTGTCAAGGGTATTGGCAAAGGCGAGCGCTTCGACGTCTGAGGAAAAATCATTCTCGCCGTAGCGGATCTGGTACTCGGGAGGAATGGCGCCCTGTTTTTTCCTTTTTGCCCAATCGCCGATCGATTGCAGGAACGCCTGCGACCGTTTACGTACCTGCTTGAGATGGGACTTGACCTCCCTGCCGCGATCCAGAATATCGCTGCTCTCCTTGATGGTGCCGATTGCCTGTACGAGGCTGTTGAGCTCCTCCATGAACAGCGATGACCGGTTGGAATCCAGCTCGACGCGCAAATAGGTATGTCCGCTTGATTCAAGATGATGGGCTTCGTCGAATATAATGGTGCCGATCCTGCCCAAAAACGAGGTGCCTGCACACATTTCCGAAAAAAACAGTGCGTGATTAATAACAACGATATGAGAGCCGAGCGCCTTTGTGCGCGCCTGCTGAAGAAAGCACGATTTGAATAGAGGGCAACGCCTGCCATGGCAGCCGTGGCTTTCCGCAGAGATCAGGTCCCAGATTTTGGCAAACCATCGCGGATTGAACTGGTTCTGCTCCTCGATATCTCCGGTAGCGGTTTGTTCAACCCAGGGTATGAGCGGAAGAATCGCATACCGTTCGCGCAGCGACATGTTTCCGGCTTCGCCGCGCAGTAGCTGCTCCCACCGGCTGAGGCAGAGGTAATTCGAGCGGCCTTTGAGAACGGTGTGGCGAAAATCGCTTCCAACGATCGATGATAAAAGCGGTAACTCTTTGGAAACAAGCTGATCCTGGAGGTTTCTGGTTCTGGTGGCAACAATGACCCGTGTCCTGTTTTCCACAGCCCATTTCGCGGCAGGGACAAGATAGGCCAGTGATTTTCCCGTACCGGTTCCGGCTTCTGCAATGAGGAATGATTGCGTGTTAAGCGCATCCGTCACTTCAATGGCCATATCGAGCTGAGCTTTTCGCTGCAGAAAAGAGGGCATGAGTTTTGACAGGGACCCGCCTTCGGAAAATACCGAGATGATCTCATCCCGATGAGTTACCGCCATTTTTTCCGGGAGCGAAAGTTTATTTAAACTAACGACTTGAGCGTTTGTCCGCACTCTGACTGCGGGATGGGTATTTCCTAATGATTTAAAAATCAACCCTTTAAGAAATGATGCCGGCGCTGCGGCTGCCATGGTCTGTCGGACCGCGATCGGAAGGTCGGCCAGCCGGGGGATGAGCGCAACAGCAACCTCTCCCGACGCTTTGGCGTCATGGAGAGCGCGGTGGGCGTTGTCGAGCGTGACTTCAAGTGATTTCGAAACCGATTTGAGGGAGTAACGCCTGCCTGATTCAAGGATGATTTTGGAAAGCATGACCGTATCGAGGCTCTGCTTGCCGAACGGTTTTTTCCCCGCCCGTTCAAGCTCCCTGTTCAGAAAGTTCAGGTCAAAGTCGACCTGATGGCCACAGAGCGGCAGGTCGTTGACAAAGGCGATGAGAGCGTCCGCAATGGCGGAAAAGGGCGGGGCGGTTGCGACGTCGCTGTTGGAAATTGAGGTGAGTTCGGTGATGGTATCGGGAATCGGCACCCCGGGGTTGACAAACGCAGCGAACTCACGGCCCGGTTTGCCCGCGATGAATTGTACCGCCCCGACTTCGATCACCCGGTCGCGGCTGAAATCGAGTCCCGTGGTCTCCACGTCGATTGCCACGAAATCGGGGATCGGAACGGCAGGAGCCGCATCACGTTTCGCCGGTTCGCGTCCGTGGTTATGCAAACGCTCCGGATCCTGCCGCCGTGCGGAAGCCGGAGCGCGTTTTTTCACATCGGAAAAGAGTTGTTTCTTTAGTTGTTCCGACAACAGGTCGCTTAACCGCGGCATGCAGCGTCGCCTCTGGGTAAAGGTTGGTCCGAAATTTCCGGTTAAAATACACTATGGGGAATGGACGGGCGACGTATTACGCGAAGGAGCGGCACCGTCAGATGGTGACTGGGGAAAGGTCACTTTCCAGTATGCTCCAGCGTGATCCGGAGCATTCTCCGCACCGGTTCGGCAGCGCCCCAGAGGAGCTGGTCGCCCACGGTAAACGCGGCGACGTATTCCGGCCCCATGGTCATTTTGCGCAATCGGCCGATCGGAACGGTCAGAAGGCCCGAAACCGCGGCAGGAGAGAGCTCCCTGAGAGTGGCTTCCCTGGTGTTTGGCACCACTTTGACCCATTCATGGTCCGAAGCCAGGATAGCGGCGATCTCATCGACCGGCAGGTCCCTCGTCAGCTTGATGGTCAACCCCTGGCTGTGGCAGCGCATCGTGCTCACCCGGGCGCAGACACCGTCCACCGGAATCGTGGCCCTGGTGCCGAGAATTTTAT
>JAFGOU010000009.1 GCA_016926315.1 Chitinispirillaceae bacterium | reverse complement strand
TTCCAGACAAGCTCGTAGAGCCGCGCCTGGTCTCTGGTAAGAAAGCCCTGGACCTTGTCCGGAGCGAACGCGGGATCGACCTGGGAAGGACGGATCGCCTCGTGCGCGTCCTGGACGTTCTTTGATTTGCCATACACGCGCGGCGTGCTTGGCAGGAATTTTTCACCGAACTGGCCGGTAATGAGCGTCCGCGCGTCGGTTATCGCCTCCTGGGCGACGCGGGTCGAATCGGTACGCATATAGGTAATGAGACCGAGCGAACCGGCGTCGCCGAGCTCGAGACCTTCATATAACTGCTGCGCGATCATCATGGTCTTGGCAGCCGAGAACGAAAACTTGCGCGCCGCCTCCTGCTGCAGGGTGCTCGTTATGAACGGCGCATACGGTTTGCGCTCCTTTTCGCTGCGCACCACGTTGCTCACGACGAAACGAGCGTTTTTCAGCCGCTCCCTGATCGCCCGGGCGGCCGCGCCGTCGGGCAGCAGGGGGTGCTCGATATCGGTTGATTTTTTGCCGTCGACTGAAATCAGCTTGGCGAAAAGCGAACCGCCTTCATGCTCGAATTTTCCGAGCAGGGACCAGTATTCCCGCTGCTTGAACGCTTTGATCGCGTCTTCGCGTTCACAGATCAGGCGGAGCGCGACCGACTGCACCCTTCCGGCGCTGAGACCGCGGTAGATGGTCCGCCAGAGTATGGGAGACACCTGGTACCCGACGATACGGTCGAGGATGCGCCGCGCTTGTTGGGCATTGACCTTGTTCAGGTCGATCTCACGCGGGGTTTCAAACGCCGCGGTAACCGCGCGACGGGTGATTTCGTTGAACTGCACCCTTTTAATGTTCGAATTCTCCTTCTGGATCGACTGGGCCACGTGCCAGGCGATCGCCTCCCCTTCCCGGTCAGGGTCGGGCGCCAGAAAGACATCGTCGCTTTTCGCCGCCTCCTCCTTGAGCGCCTTGACGATTTTTCTTTTCCCCTTGGAAACGGTATATTTTGGCGCGAATTCATGTTCGATGTCAACGCCAAGCTCCTTTTCGGGCAGGTCGATGATATGTCCCATGGTGGCGCGGATGACATAGTCCTTGCCAAGGTATTTCGAGATGGTTTTGCACTTTGCGGGAGACTCCACGATGACAAGATGCCTGGGCATGATTGCGCGTTTTCCTTTGCGGTTTATGGCAGGTGCGCCCCGAAGAGGCGTGCCGGGTTATGCCAAACGGTTATCCCGAATGCGCCGGAGCGTCCGGTTTAAACGGATATAATAGTACTATATGGGACACGGATGGCGAAAGAATATTTTTCAGCTTCCGTAGACGCTTGACAGATATTCAGAAATCGCCGTATCATACTGCGCGGTATGGCGATATGCCTTGACCGCCAGTTTTTTCCGCATCACAAGCGACACCCGGCCGGACTCCGCGATCTCGTCGGCGACCCGCTGGTAATCCGCCGGGTCGACCACGATCGCCACCCAGGCGTGGTTTTTCGCCGCGCTGCGCACCATGGCCGGACCGCCGATGTCGATGTTTTCCACCGCCTCCTCGATGGCCACGCCGGGTTTTGAAACGGTCTGCACGAACGGGTAGAGGTTGACCGCCACCAGATCAATCGGCAGAATGCCGTTTTCATGCAGGTGCCGGAGGTGGAGAGGATTGTCGCGCACGGCCAGAATGCCGCCATGGATGCGCGGATGGAGCGTCTTTACCCTTCCGTCCATGATCTCGGGATGGCCGGTGTGCGCGTCAACGGACGTGACCGGCACGCCGTTTTCCCGCAGCGTTTTCGCGGTCCCGCCGGTCGAAAGGATCTCTATGCCGAGTCCGGCGATTTTTTTCGCGAATTCGACCACGCCGGTTTTATCGGAAACACTGATGAGCGCACGCTGGATTCTTCCCTTTTCCATGGTTGGCAGCCTTTTTTATTGGTTTGACGGGTTTTGAAAGGAGAGAAATATGATTCACGAGAGCGCGGCAGCGCAACGGTGCCGCAGAGAAAAAACTTCCCCGAGAAAGCGGCGTTCCCTGCCGATGGTTACCTTTCCGGGCGACGGCTGCCCACGCAAAACAGCGCCGGATCCCCGTCAATTGCCGGTTCGCACCAGGTAGACGCCGCGTGAAATCCCGAAATCCCGAAGGGAGACGGCCTCTTTTCCGGTGACGATGTTCCGTACGTGCTTTCCCGAAAGATCGTACACCACCGCCTGTTTGATCGCGCCCGGTCTCCCTGCAGGCAGCGTGAACATCCGGTCGCTGTGCACTTTCATGGACGCATCGACAACGCGTGCCGGGAGAGCGACGGCGGCGGGCCGCAGCATTCCCGTGCCGTCGGGATAGACGATGCCCGGCCGCGCCTGCGGCAAGGTCATGCCGTCGCCAAGGTAGAACCCGGTATGCGGGGGCTGGTTGTACGCCACGTTCTGCCAGGCGATGCTCACCCGGTAGTGGGGATCGTGCATGAGCGTGTACAAACGAAAGGTGGTCGGCGTGGTCGTCGTATACACGCGTAACTCGCTGCCGCAACTGAACACCACCTCCTCGCGCCAGTCGCCGAACAGGTCGGCCGAAACACAGGGCGTTGATTTTGTCCCGTTTATCGCGGAACAACCCGACGCGCTGAGCAGGGTGCCGCCGTTGTATTTGCTTACAGCATTCCCATTGAGCAACTCGCGCAAAAGATCGCCGTCCCACCAGAGCAGGAAATTGACCGAGCCGGGTGTTGGAGAGATGGCGGTCCCTTTGCAGTTGTACGTGCCGACCCCGGTCGAGGCCCAGCACTCCATGCCGCGGTGCGCGGCAGTAATGTCGGCCGCGCAGGCGCGACCCACGTCGTCGGTACCCGGCTTTGACCATAAAACTCCGCCGTTTGACTGCGAAGGATCGCGCAGGTCCGCGCGTTTTCCACCCTCATGGGCGCACCAGTATTCCAGGCCGGCATGATCAGGGTCGATGTCCGAGAGGTGGGCGGCGTCACCGTGACCGACGCGCGACGAACCCTTGAGCGTACCGTTGTCGTCGATGGTGCAGGCGCCGTACACGATCTCCTGTTTGCCGTCGTTGTCCACGTCACCCACGCTCAGGTTGTGGTTCCCCTGCCCTGCCGCGGCTGAATTCCCGCTAACGTTAGAATCAAAAAACCATCGTTCGGTCAGTTTTCCGCCTCGCCAATCAAGCGCCCAGAGGCAGGTGCGGGTATAGTAACCGCGGCACGGCACCACGCTTGGACGCGATCCATCAAGATACGCCACGCAAGCCAGGAACCGGTCCACACGGTTGCCGTAGTCATCTCCCCAGCTCGACACCGTGCCGCGGGGCGGTTTATAATCTATGGTGGCGAGTTCGAGGCCGGTTTTACCGCTGAAAATGGTGAAGTATTCCGGGCCGGTTAATATATAGCCATCGGAATTCCGGTAGTCGGCCGTGTGATTGGCCGAAGCCGCGGGTCCGAGCTTGAGATAGCTGCCCGAAGCATCCTTGCTGCCCGGCGCGGTCTTGCACGCGACCTCAGCGCTACCGTCACCGTCGAGGTCATACACCATGAACTGCGTGTAGTGAGCGCCTTCCCGGATATTGATGCCCAGATCGATCCGCCACATCCTGGTTCCGTTCAACTTATACGCGGTGAGCTTTGTTTGCCCGGTTCTTCCCTCGTTGGAGTTGTCCTGGGGATTGTTCTCCTCCTTGAGCACGATCTCGTACTGTCCGTCGCCGTCAAGGTCGCCTACGCTCGCATCGCCTGCCCGGTAGCCGGACACATTCTGCAAAGGAATGGAGAGGTAGTTGCCGGAAAGGGTGTGCTCGGCGTTACTCGCAGCCTGTTCCACGCCGCCGATTACCGCGCGTACCGAGTAGGTCCCGGTTCCGGTGGCGTTGTCCTGATAGCAGGTAGCGTTGGTGATCGGCGAGGCGTTGAGCTTTGTCGTTCCTTTATAAACA
>JAFGOU010000084.1 GCA_016926315.1 Chitinispirillaceae bacterium | reverse complement strand
TTAAAGCACCACCCCAAGCAACAAAAGAAATGGCGGCGGCGCTAGCGGCTTGTCCTAAAACACCTTTTTCGCTCCGCAGCGCTGTACCATCCTTAAAATACTGGACAACACCCTTTGACCTATACTATTTTCCAGCCGATTTTAACGACCTTTGTCGCGTCCATTGTTTACGGTTCCCGCCGCAGTCAGGGAAAAACCGCTGTATCGCACACATACAGTATGAGGTTCAACGCGATCCTGCACAGGCTTGATCCTGTGCTCGAGGGTCATCGATTGTTGTGTACCGGCGCCCGGCCGTCCGTTGCGCGGCGCACCGTCACCAGGGTATGGTAGAGGAGTGTACCACGTTCATGAGTCTGTCACTGGAAAAAATGCGGAATATCGGCATCAGCGCGCACATCGATTCGGGCAAGACCACCCTGACCGAGCGTATCCTCTTTTATTGCAAGAAAATCCATGCCATTCACGAAGTGAAAGGCAAAGACGGGGTCGGCGCCACCATGGACTCCATGGACCTCGAACGCGAGCGGGGCATCACGATCCAGTCCGCGGCCACCAACGTGACCTGGAAGGATCATTCGATTAATATCATCGACACGCCCGGACACGTCGATTTCACGATAGAGGTGGAACGCGCCCTGCGCGTGCTGGACGGCGCCATTCTCGTGCTCTGTTCCGTGGGCGGCGTACAGTCGCAGTCCATCACCGTTGACCGCCAGCTCAAACGCTATAACGTTCCCCGGATCGCGTTTATCAACAAATCCGACCGGTCCGGGGCAAATCCCCTCCGCGTCGAAGACCAGCTCCGCGAAAAACTCGGGCATCATACCGTGCTGATGCAGATACCCATAGGCGTGGCGGAAACGTTTTCCGGCGTGGTGGACCTGATCACCATGAAGGCGCTTTACTTTGACGGTAAAAACGGCGAGGCCATCCGCGAAGAGGCCATTCCTGCGGAACTTCTTGACGAAGCCCGCAAGCGGCGCGAAGAGATGCTGGACTCCCTTACGCTCTTTTCCGACGAACTGGCGGAAGGCTGCCTGGAAGGCAGGGAGACGCCCGAACAGATCGTTGCGGCGGTGCGCAAAGGCACGCTCTCGCTCCAGATCACGCCGGTATTCATCGGATCAGCCTATAAAAACAAGGGCATTCAACCACTCCTCGACGGCGTGGTGAATTATCTGGCGTCACCCGGCGACATCACGCACCAGGCAATCGATCTCGACAATAACGAGACGCCGGTCCCGCTCTCGGCCGACCATTCGGCGCCGGCGATCGCCCTCGCGTTCAAACTCGAGGACGGTCAATACGGCCAGCTTACCTACATTCGCATTTATCAAGGATCAATCCGCAAAGGGTCGGAATTAGTCAACACCCGCAGCAAAAAACGGCTTAAGGTCGGACGTCTCATCCGCACCCACGCCGACTCCCTGGAGGATATAAGCGAAGCGGGCAGCGGAGATATCATCGCGATGTTCGGCATCGACTGCGCTTCGGGCGACACCTTTACCGAAAACGACCTCAATTATGCCATGACCTCGATGTTCATACCCGAACCGGTCATCTCCCTGGCAATCAAACCGAAAGACCGGAAATCAGCCGACAGCCTCGGCAAGGCGCTCAACCGGTTTACCAAGGAGGACCCGACCTTCAGGACCTTCGTGGACCCGGAATCGAACGAAACCATCATCAAGGGAATGGGCGAGCTGCACCTCGATATTTATATCGAACGGATGCGGCGTGAATACGCGATCGAGCTCGAAACCGGCATGCCCCAGGTCGCCTACCGCGAGACCATCACCAGGGCGGTGAGCTTCGACTACACCCATAAAAAACAAACCGGGGGATCGGGCCAGTACGCCCGCGTTGGCGGAATCATCGAGCCGTTTGCCGACAAGGAGTACGAGTTCGTCGACAGCATCAAGGGCGGCGTGATCCCTTCGGAATACATCCCCTCGTGCGACAAGGGGTTCCGCGCCTGCCTGCCCAAGGGAAAGGTCATCGGGTTCCCTATCGTGGGCGTTAAATGCACCATAAACGACGGTAACTGGCACCCGGTCGACTCCTCGGACATCGCCTTTCAGATGGCCGCGATCCACGGTTTCTGGCAGGCGTACGAAAAGGCGAAGCCCGAAATCCTCGAGCCCATCATGAAGGTGTCGGTCGAAGGACCGACTGAATTCCAGGGCAATATTCTTGCAACCATCAACCAGCGTCGCGGTATCATTGTGAGCACGACCGAAGAGAGCAATTTCTGCCGGGTCGACGCCGAGGTGCCGCTCAGCGAAATGTTCGGCTATTCGACGGCGCTCCGCTCCTGCACCCAGGGCAAGGCCGAGTTTACCATGGAGTTCCTGAAGTACGGCAAGGTGCCGGCCTCGCTCGCCGAAAAACTCAAGAAAGAGTATCAGGACAGGAGAAAGGAACGATAACCGGGCACGGTTTGGTATTGTTTGGTTTCACCACCAGCGATTAATATTTTTTATGGCACGGAAAAGGAACACACCGTCATGATCAGAAACGAACTGGTAAAAAGGAGCCCGTTGCGCATTCTGGAGCAGTCCCTGCACGGCGGATTGGGAAAGGGGAATATCGCCGTCATTGCCGCGGCAAAGGGTGTCGGCAAAACCGCCTGTCTCGTTCATATCGCCACGGACCAGCTTCTCAAGGGAAAACAGGTCATCCATGTTTCCTTTTCCTCGAATACCGGCCACATCATCTCCTGGTATGAGGATATTTTTGAGGAGATAGCAAAACGGTATCGTTTAGATGGCGCCATGGAGGTGCATGATGATATAATAAGGCACCGGGTCGTCATGAATTTTACGCAGGACACGATATCGGCCCATAAGGTGCAGAACAGCCTGCGCGCCATGATCAACGACGGCAACTTCCGCGCCGACGTGGTGGTGGTGGACGGATATGATTTCGAGAAGGTCTCGATCGATGACATCAGAAGTTTCAGGCAATTTGCCGAAGAGTGCGGAATAGAATTCTGGTTCAGCGCATCGCTTCGCGACCATGGTCCGGACGGTGCGGCCAATGGGGTCCCGGACATGCTTCAAACATTCATGGATGATATTTCGGTTTTTATAGAACTTGAAGCGTGCGGTAAATATATTCATCTTAAACTGGTGAAAGACCATGAAATGTTCCCGGCATCGGCCCTTCATCTTAAGCTCGATCCGCATATTCTCCTGATCGCGGAGGAGGCGGGTATCATGACGGGATGATGATGCATACCCGGCGAAGAGTTGCACCTTTTCTCTCGGGGGTATAAGGGGTTAAAGGAGAAAAAAGGTAATGACCGAACGTGTTAATTACCATCGCCGCACCATTGTTGCGGTTTCTGCGGCGCTTGTTTTTTTTACCGGTGTTCCGGCTGACAACGGTACTGAAGCGCTTCAATTGCTGCCGCGTGAAAAATACAAAATCATCCTCCCGAAAATCACCGTTAGCAACGACTACATTACCGGCGATTTCAACGGGGTCCGCATTACCTTCCCCGAATCAAACGACCAGGTCATGATCGGCACGGGCAACGACATGCACATTAAAAACTCGCCCCGCGGATCGGACAAAACGCTGTACAACGAATCGCCCGAAAAAGCCTGTTTCCTGACAAAATTCGAAATCAAGTATATCTCAAAAGTAAACGACGCCTTCATCCAGACGCTGGAGGAATTCGACCGGCTCCTCCAGAAACAGGAGTGGGCCAAATGCCGCTATCTTGACTCCTACTTTCCCAATTTTCTCAAGGGATATTACTATTTCATCGGCGCGGCGCAAAACACCTCCGGGGCACTCCCCCGTGCCGCCCGCGTACCCGAAAAGGAATACGACGTGTCGCAGAATTCGCCCAAAACCGACGCGCGGGTCAACCAGTGGCAGAAACGCCAGGAGTATGTCATCAAACTGCGCATCGCGTCGCGCGAACTCGCGCATCAACTGCGCGCGTACCAGAAAATAATAGACAAGACAAAAGGCAGCGAAGGCATTATCACCCCCCGCGAGATGGAAGAGGCGATGATTATCTTCATCCGTATCTACTTCAATCTCAAGCCGCCCTCTCCGGTAATCATGAAAAACAGCCGCGAATAAGGCCGTTTTTCATCCCCGCCTCTTTTTATTTTCTTTTTCGGAGGAGTAGCAGTAAACGATTTCGCCGAAATAAAGGGTATGGAAATCCTTTTCGGGATACAGGTGTTTGTACGACTCGATAAGGGACGCCGGATCCAGCGCTGTTTTATAGACGATCCGGCATTCGTAATGAATGCCCGGGAGATTGATGATCGGCGTCTTGACTTTTTCGGCAGGAATAAATTCCAGCCCGCTTTTTTCGAGTTTGTTCACCTTCCTTCCCGTCTGCGCGCCGCAAATCTCAAGCTCCTTCTGCATATCACAGAACGGGACGGAAACGGTAAAATCAACGGCACGCTCGATGATACTCCAGGTATACCGCGATTTACGCACCAGGACGGTCATCATCGGCCGACCCCAGATAAAACCGATCGACGCCCAGCCGATGGTCATCACGTTCGTCCGGTCACCGGCCAGGACCGTTAAAAAGGCGCCTTTTTCAATCTGCCGCATGCTGCGGTCGGCGGTCGAGAGGTAATCGATATGCTGCATGGGCTCTCCTTGCGTTTTACATCATACAACCGGGAATCCCGGACTCTCTGGGGATAAAATATACTACGGCGCCTGCCGAAAAGATACCAACCCGGACAGCGCCGGTCATTTCCTGATGGAGGGCGCAAAAAGATACCGGAACAGGTTCGCAGCGCCTTTAATGAGCCGTCGTATCTCTCCGGGATGGGAAAAAGCCTGGACGCCTTTGGCGAAAATATAGCGCGGCCGCAGATAAAACTCCCTGCGGGCATTGTCACAAAAAGCGACCAGCTCTTCGTAGGTGATATCCGGGAGCGACACCACCGACGAATGCAACCCCTCTTCGGTGAGCCATTTCCGGAAATCCCCAGAGACAATCCAGCCCTTTTCTCCGAAAAACCGGTAGTCCTCGGTGCCCGGATACACCATGATGGGAAAAAACTGGGCCGTGTCCGGGTTGAGCTCTTTCGCGAAGGCAAGCGTCGCGGCAAGCGTCTCCCGGGTCTCCCCGCGGTTCCCGACCATGAAACAGCCGTGGACCAGGATGCCGGCGCGCCGGGCATCCTTGACAAATTGCCGTATTTTTTCGAGCGTAATTGATTTTTTGATGTTGTCGAGAATGCGCTGGTCGCCGCTTTCGAAACCAACGCAAAGGAGCCGGCAACCGGCTTTTTTCATGATGCGCAGCGTATTGTAATCGATATCGGCGCGCGAATTCGCGGACCAGGGAATGCGGCAGGCACCTGCCGCGATGAGCGCCTCTGAAAGCTCCCGGCACCGGTTCCGGTCCGCGGTCAGGGTATCGTCCTCGATCATGATCTCCCTGATACCGGAAAACCGTTCCGCTATATACCGGAACTCCTCGACAATGGCGCCATTGGACCGTTTGCGGTAACGATGCCCCATAAGGGTCTGCGGTATGACGCAATAGGTGCAGTGGAACGGACAGCCGCGCCCGGTAACCAGCACGATAAGTGGATAGCGGCTGTGACCATAAAAATAGGGGCGGATATCAAGGTGTTTTTTGTACACCTCGCTGACCGGAGGGATGTCGTCGAGATTTTCGATGAAAGGCCTGACGGCATTTTTAACGACCGTTCCCTTTGAGGAGCGGAAAGCCAGTCCGGCTATGTGGCCAAGCGATTCGTCGCTCCGCCCCTTCTGCGAAAGCGCAGCCGCCAGTTCACGAAGGGTCGCATCGTATTCGCCAAAAGCGACCGCGTCGATCCCGGGATCGCTCTCCAGCGTTTCGGTTGGAAGCGCGGACACATGGACGCCGACCAAAACCACGAAAAGGGACGGAAGCGCGCTCTTAAGCGCCTTGCCGACGGCAATGTCGTTGTAAATACTCGGGGTCGAGGTATCGAGTATCGCGAGCGCCGGCTGATGCGCCTTTGCGCGTTCCACCGTCTGTTCAAGCGACAAACCCGTTGCGGAAGCGTCAAGAAGCAGCACCTCATGACCAGCCTTTTCAAGATACCCGGTCGCATACGCGAGCCACATCGGGTAATAGAGCGTCCCGCTCTTGCTCACCGCCGGGGAGCGCGACTCCCGGGAAAACTTCGGCAGAAAAGGCGGATTCAGCGTCAGGATCTTCATGGCGGCCGATTTAAAGATTAAAAACCCGTTTGATCTTTTCACCGAGCGGTTTCTCCGCCAGAAGACCGGTATGCTGCTCGGCCACCTTCCCGTTTTGAATAAACAGGAGGGACGGAATGCTGTTGATCGCGTAGCGAGCGGCGGTCTGGGGGTTTTTGTCGACGTCGAGCTTTCCGATCACCACTTTTCCGCCGAATTCCGCCGCGCATTTCGTGATGATCGGGGTAAGCATTTTGCAGGGTCCGCACCACTCCGCCCAGAAATCCACGACCACCGGCAGGAAATTCCCGAGCGCTTCCGCGGCAAAGTTATCATCTGTAAATTCTTTCAACCCTTCGGACATGGTTCATCTCCTTTTTCGGGATCGGGGGAAAAGGGTGTCACTTCCCGGAACGGGTGCTTTCCGGGGCGACGGCGATTCGCTTATAAGCACCATGATACGATCGTACAGCGCGCGCCACTCTTCGGGCCTGTTACGCACGGCGGCAAGATACGTCCGCGCCTCTGCCGCGGTCATGCCGCTTATTCTTTCAAGGTCGCGGTACCGCGCCGCCTTTATCGAATCCGGCAGATCACTCCGTGCAGAGAGAACGGCGATTCCGGCAAAATATGATGCCTGTTGTTCGGGTGTGGCGGCCGCGCACAGGCCGGCTGCGATCAACAGGAAGAAAACCGCTGATACCCTGAGGAACATATCCGCCATTATACCTTCTGCGTGGAAACGCTGCACTCTTCCAACCGTTCAAAAATAATTCAATTCAGCCGATCAGACCCGATATTATTACCGCATCGATGCCGGGTTATCCTGATTGCAGGAGTCTTTCCAGACCGTTGACAACCTCCCGATCATCAATCGACCGCATGCAGGGCCGGGTCAGCCGCAGGCACCGGTTGCCGCCATGGGCATGACAGGGACGGCAGAAGAGTTCCTTTTCAAAAACCATTGAGGGCGGTTCGCCATAGGGATAAAATCCGAATTGGCGGGTGGTCGGTCCGAACAGTATGCCGGTCTTCACGCCGGCCGCCCGGGCCAGATGCGCAAGACCGGTATCGTTTCCAAGCGCCAGAGAAAAATGGGTGAGCAGAGCGCCGCACTCATGCAGGGAGAGCTTCCCGGCAGTTGAAACACACCGGCTCCCGATTGCCTTGCTGAGCACTTCGGCCCTGGCCGCTTCGAGAGAACTGCCGAAAATCGCCACGTTCCATCCCTTGGCGAGAAAATAGCCGCCCACGCTTCTGTATCCCAATAGCGGCCACTCCTTGTTCTTCCAGGCACTGAACGGGAAAAGCGCGATCGACGGCCGCGACAGATCGTCGGTCTGCTCCCGGTACCACGCAATGGGGCGGTTGCGGCACTCTTCGGAAAAAAAGAGGCGGGGTGAAGGCGGTACCGGCTGGTCGCTTCCTTCCGCCGCGGCGGCGATATAGCGGGCCGCCACGTGCCGGGAATGATCGTCGATATTCAGTCGCAGGGCCAGCAGGGCCCACCGTGCCAAATGCATCTTATCAAAGCGGCCGACCCGCGGTCGCGAACGAAGCGTTGCGACAAGCCTCCGGCTCCGCCGGTTGTTCTGGAGGTCAACCACCAGGTCCCATGGTCCGCCTTTCACGCCATCGTCAACGTCGGCGACGACAAGCGTTCTCTGAAGTCTTCGGTCGTCATGAAAAAGCGGCGCGTATTCCGGTGAGGTGATAAAGGTGATACCCGCATCCGGATAGCGTTCCGCCAGATACGAAAACAGGGCGGTAACCAGGACAACATCCCCCAGCGAGGTGAAACGGATGACAAGTATATTCATGGTGATCGCCGACGGCCCTGCTTTCGACCGGCGACATGCGCCGGGAGCGCAATATATTTTTTACCGTGACTGGTTGCGCCGGCCAGGTACAAAAATAGCTGATGTTCCTCTTTCGAGGAAAGCGACCTATGAACTCACCCGGTACTCCCCAGAATGTAAATCCGGACCAGCAGCGGCTTCGGGTCGGCGGGCAGATCCAGAATCCGTATCAGGAACAGCCGATGCCCGGAGTCGGCGACAAGATCGGACCGAACCGGATCGAGCTGCAGGTGGGCGAGGGCGGAATGGCGAACGTCTATAAGGTGTGGCATGAGGGTCTCGAAGTGGTGCGGGCGGTCAAGGTGCTTAAAAAAGCGTTTCATCGGGAAAGCAAGGAGCGTTTTTTGACCGAAGCGAAGATCCTTGCCGACATCAACCACCCCAACATCGTCGAGATTCACAACATCGGCTACATCAACCAGCAGATCCCTTTTATCGAAATGGAGTTCGTCGAGGGAACCTCGGTCAAAAACCTCATCATTGAGCACCAGCGCCTGCCGATTACCGTCGCCCTCTCGGTGTCATACTTCGTCTCCCAGGCGCTGCAATACGCTCACGTCAAGGATTATACCCTGTACGGGAAGGTCTATCGCGGCCTCATCCACCGCGACATCAAACCGGACAATATCGTGGTCGCAAAGGACGGTCTGGTGAAACTCATGGATTTCGGGGTCGCACGACCGAGCGAGGTCAGCCTTCATACCGTGGGGGCGAAAATCGTTGGCACCCTCATCTACCTCTCGCCGGAACAGCTTAACGGCACCGCGCTCGACTGCCGCAGCGATCTTTTTTCCCTCGGCACCGTGCTCTATGAAATGATTGCCGGCAGCCGCGCATTCCCGCATAAATCCCTTCAGGATCTGGTGGCGAAAAAAATGAAGGGTGAATACGAACCGCTCGCTTCCCACGGCGTTGCCGTGACCCCGTCGCTTACACGGATCATCGACCGCTGCCTGGCGCTCAATCCCGACGACCGTTTTTCCTGCGCCGCTAACCTTGGCGAAGCGCTCTTCTCGGCGCTCCATGAGATCACCGACCGGGCGCCGGCGGATATCATCACCCGTTTCATGGCAAATCCGGCAAGTCTCACCATGGTCAACCTTAAAAAATCGAAAACCCTGCCGAGAATGCCGGCGGCAAAACCGGTCGCGTCGTCACGTCTCTACTGGTTGATTACGCTCGGCATCGCCGGAGCCGTTGGCGCCGGCGTCCTCGCCGCGCTGTTTTTAAAGTGATCCTGCCCGTGTCGGCGACTAGTTACCCCGCAGACGCGCCGCCGCACCCGCATCGGCAAAAGGGAAATAGTACCTTTCCGGATCGACCGGGCGGTCGTTATGCCAGAGTTCATAGTGGACGTGCGGTCCGCTGGCAAGACCCGAGCTGCCGATGGTGCCGATCACCGTTCCCCGTTCCACCTTCTGCCCCTGGCGGACCGCGACGCTCGCAAGGTGGGCATACCTGGTGCTCATGCCCCTGCCATGCCTGATAATAACCCGCCGTCCCCAGTCGGTGCTGTTTTCAACACGGACGACCTGCCCAACAGCAGTGGCAATGACCCCGGTTCCAGGCGGCGCAGCGTAATCGATGCCATAATGCCATTTCATCCGGTTTGAAAACGGATCGTTGACTTTGCCGAAAGGCAGGGTGATTGCGGCATCCGCCTCAACCGGCCTGCAAACCGGCACCGTATCAAAAAGGCAGCCGTTTTCCATGCCGGAGGTGAACGCGAGAAAAACCGATTCCCATCGTGTGACCTCTCTGAGGAGTTTTTCCGGATCATTCTGCAACCGGTCGGCATACGAGCGGGCGGGCTTCGGCGCGGTGACATGGCCCGTTTTTTTGCCTCCCATCAGGGTGGTAACGCGCTCCTTCTTGCGGTCAAGCGCACCGATCTGCTCTTCACCGTTTTTTATGAGGGGCAAAACCGCGGCAATCCGTTCCTGCAGCAAACGGTTCTGTTCAAAAAGATGGAGCTTTTTAAATCCCTCATCGTCCCGGACGCGCAGCATGTCCGATGGAATGAACAGCGCGGCAACACCGCACCCCACTGCCACGATCAGCAAAATGAAGACGATACCGTTGAATGGTATCGACCTAAGGGGCTTCCCCTCCGGGGATAAAAACAGGAGCGAATACCCTTTTCCGTTACCATTGAATTTTTTTTTGAACATTTCTTCCGGCGCGGGTACCGGACGGCATCGCCGTATTAAATACCCGTGATCTCCTCTTCTTCATCGGCTGCGGGCTTGTTTTTCCTTGCCGCCTCCTGGATATCCCTGATCTTCCGGTCAAGATCGATCAGTTCCAGCCGGAGCGCCTTGATGTTTTCCATGGAGGTTTTGATCGCCAGATCGCCGGCGACCGAAGCGCCTTTGTTCTCTTCTATGAGGTCGAACGTTCTCTCGCCGATATCCACGAAATTCCGTGCAATCTTCCTTTTTGCGGCAATTTCCTCGACCTTAAGCTTTCCGATCTTGGTGTACTCCTCGATCTTTTCCATGGATAGCGTGGCGCCGTCTTTAAGCCCTTTTTTGATCTTTTCCCACATGGTGTCCATAACGAAAGGTCCCCTTTCTAGAAGGAGGTATAAAGGTACGTACCGATATCGTTCAGGCAATTAAAATAATACATCACGGCGCCTGAAACCGGTATCCAATTATTTTCCCTGCATCATGAGTCCGGTAACCTCCCAGACCTGCTTTTTGCTGAGCCACGGGTTTCACGACCATACCGGACATTTTGAAATCGTTCTCTACGGGGTCGATGAGCAGCGCACGCCGGTAAAAATGGTGATCGATTCATTCAGGCCGCTTTTTTTCGTACCGCGCACGACCCCGGCAGCGGCAACGACAACGGCTGCGGAACGCAGGCCGTTGCCGCTCTGCGCCATGAAAAACGGAAAGCCGGTCGATTGCCTCTACTTTTCGACCTACGCCGCTTTTTCCGCAACCGGAAGGGCGCTGCGGGAAAAAACACTCACGGTGTACGAATCCGACGTCCATCCGGTCGAACGGTTTCTCATGGAGCGCTTCGTTGCCGGCGCATTCAAGGCGACCGGGAGCTGGAGCACCGAAGGCCCCCTGCGGTGTTGCCGCAACCCGCAGATCAGAGGCGCTCCGATGCAGCCGCGCCTCCAGACACTGTCGCTTGACATCGAGACAAACGCCCGTTCCGGCGAAATCCTGAGCATCGCCTGCTCCGGAGAACGCGACACGGTATTCATCCGCGGCGCCGGGAGCGACGAACCGCCCATCTTCTTCTGCCACGATGAAAAAACGCTGCTCCTGCGCTTTTTCGAACACCTGCGGTTCGAAGACCCTGACCTGATCATCGGCTGGAACGTGGTCGAGTTCGATCTGGCGACCGTCCAGCAGCGGTGCGAATCGCTCCGCCTGCCCTTTGACGTCGGCCGTGACCGGGGCGCACGAATCACCGTGGCCGGCAGAGACGGAAGAAAAACCGCCCGTCTCCCGGGCCGTGCGGTCGCCGACGTTCCCTCGATGCTCAGGGCGAATTTTCATACGTTCGAGGAGTATTCACTCGATTTCGTCGCCTCCGCCATGCTCGGAAAGCATAAAACCGTGCGCCAGACCGGAAGAGAAAAGATCGACGAGATCATCCGCCGATTTGACAACGACCCGCTCTCCCTTGCACGCTACAACCTTCTCGACGCACAACTGACAAAAGAAATTTTCGAACGCGCGGCCCTGCTGCCGAACATGATCGAACGGTCGCGCCGGTCCGGACACCTGATCGACCGGACCGGCGGCAGCGTGGCGGCGTTCGATTTCCTCTACCTGCCCCGCCTCCACCGCGCCGGCTATGTCGCGCCAGACGCCATCGACGTCCCGCAACCGCTTGCTCCCCTGCCGGGCGGGCATGTGCTCGAGCCAATCCCCGGCCTCTATGAAAACGTCCTGGTGTTCGACTTCCGCAGCCTCTACCCCTCGCTCATCCAGACCTTCAATATCGACCCCCTCGCTCTTGTTTCGCCTTCGCCCTCGAGGGTGCGGGGCCCTGAGGGCCCTTCCTTTGCCTCCGAAACCGGCATCCTGCCCGGCATCATCGCCGAACTCATGGAGGCTCGCGCTCAGGCAAAACGCGAGAACAACCCCTACCTCTCCCAGGCGATCAAGATACTGATGAACAGCTTTTACGGGGTGCTGGGCGCTGTCGGCTGCCGCTTTTTTTCTCCGGATATCGCGGCCGCCATTACGAAAACCGGCCGGTATATCCTGAAGCAGACCATTACGCATATCGAACAGCATACCGGCCATCCGGTCATCTATGGCGACACGGACTCCCTGTTCGTTCATATCGGCCCGGGAAAGGAGCGTGATGCGAAAGACCTTGGTCGCGTCATTGCGGAGAACGCAACGACCTGGCTTTCGCGAACGCTCAGGGAACGATTTTCCGTCGAATCCGCGCTCCTGCTCCAGTTCGAGGAACACTACCGGTATTTCTTCCTGCCCCCCTTGCGCGGTTCGGCCCAGGGCAGCAAGAAACATTACTGCGGCGCGACCGTCAACGATACGGGAATGAACCTCACCTTCAAGGGCATGGAGTCGGCGCGATCCGACTGGACCGATCTGGCCAAGGAGTTCCAGCATGAACTCTTTATCCGTTTTTTCAACAACCAGCCGCTTGACGCATTCATCATGGAGACGGTTTCCCGGCTGCGCAGCGGGAGGGCTGACGAGCTGCTCGTGTACAAAAAACGGCTGCGGAAACGTCTCGACGAATACACCGACCATCTCCCGCCGCACGTGCAGGCGGCAAAACTGCTCGACGAACCGCCGCACCTGATACGATATTACATCACCACCCAGGGCCCGCAACCGGTGGAAAAACGGAGCGCGCCCCTCGATTACGACCACTACGTCGAAAGCCAGATAAGGCCCATCGCCGATTCGGTGCTCGAAACCACGGGAACGAGTTTCGACCGTATTGCCTCCGGACAGCAGGAGCTGTTTTAATCCTTCGCACCGGCAACCATTCTTTTCCGATACCGACGCGCCCTTCACCGTTCAGGCACTTCCAGCGCCCCGCATTATCTCTGCACGAAACCCGGAAAAACAGGTATGGCCCCTGGCATTCTCGGTCCGGCGGCTCGCACGGCAGACGCTTCACGCGTCTATTTCCCTCACCCAGTACCTGATGATATACTAAAGCACATGCGCGCTTCTTCACCTGCACAAGGGGACCTTGTCAAACCCGACAACCATGAGGTGGCCACGATTCATTCGCGCCCCTGGATCAGGACCGCCCTTGTTGCCGTCATTGCCATTGCCTCGGTGTGGTTCACCAACCGTTGTCACGGTTTTCCGGACATCGGTATTGACGATGCAAATATCTTCTTTACCTACGCCCACCATATCATCGAGGGAAACGGATTCGTCTATAATAAGGGTGACGAGCGCGTTGAAGGGTTCACCTCTCTCACATGGGTCCTGCTCTGCGCAACCCTCTTTCGCCTGGGGTTTCACGAACTATCGGTTCTGGTCACGTGCATCACGCTCCTGATCATCACACAACTGCTGCTCCTTGCGATCATCAAAAAAGAGACCGTCCGGATGCCGGCGATGGCATGGCCATGCACACTACTCTATCTGGCCCTGGTTTTTTCTTCTCCCTCGTATGTCACGTGGATGAGCATTACCCTCATGGATACCTGCCTCTGGGGCGCAGCCATGGCGTGCGGACTCTTTCTTGTCCTGTATCCCCCCGCCTCCCGGTTTCTGAAAGCTGCGACCGTACTCTTCTTTTCAGTACTGCCGGTTATTCGCCCCGAAGGAATGGCGATGGGGCCGCTCCTCCTGCTCCTATTCTGGCGACGGATGCAGGCACATGAACGCAGCGACGCCGGCCGGATGGCACTCTCATGCGGTCTCGCTTTCACGGGAACGCTCGTTGCCGTTACGTTATTCCGCCTGCACTACTTCGGGTATCCGCTGCCCAATACCTTCTATGCGAAAGTATCACCCTCGCTCCTCCATAATCTCACGCTGGGAAAAACATACCTTAAGGCGTTCATGCACAGCAGCCCGATCGTCTCCATCGGGATTCTCTCGGCAGCGCTGGTTCTTGCCGGGCGGGCGGCATGCATCGTCCGCTCCCTGTTCCGGAAAAACCGCGGGTCTGCGCTCACGACCCTTGATCTGACGGCGATGGTCGCCATGACGCTGATCGCGCTTCCCGTACTTACCGGCGGCGACCATTTCGCGTTATTTCGTTTTTTCCAGCCGGCCTATCCGTTACTCTGCCTGCTCCTGACACTCTGGATGCTGCGCATCAACATACCTGAAATCATAGCGTGGTACCGTGAAAGCAGACACTTTTTTTTCAGCGCGGTCACGCTCCTGTTCGTGAGCATCCCCGCTGCCTGCTGGCTCTGGAGTTGTTCGCATGACTGCTCGTGGAGCTCCCTGCGCAGGGAACAACCGATTGCCGTGGAATTTTATGTGTCGAACAAGGGCGTTCAGCAGGGCGCCCTATTATACGAACTCTTCAAGGACGTCGAACCATTGCCGACCATCGGTGTCATTACGGCGGGAGCGATAAAAAGAACGTATCCCGGCAAGGTACAGGACCTGATGGGTTTAAACAACACGATGATGGCGCACGCCACGGCCCGGAAAACGGGCATAAAAAATCATGCGGCGTTCGATACCGGCATCTTTTTCAGGCTCAAACCCGATATCCTCCTGGCCGAACTGCCCGCGTCGCCGGATACGGAAAACTTTTTTTCACTGTGCCTCAACGGCGTATACCGGAACCGGACCTTTCAAACCATGTATTCCTACGGAACGTTCCGGGACACATCGTCATCACGGCAGGTGCGGGTTTTTTTGAACAATACGTTTCTCGAAACAGTCCGGACGTCCGTGAGCGGCATCTTTACCCACGACCCGGCCTGGGCCCGCTATCGGGCGACAGGACTCGACAGTGAAGGTCCCCCTGTTGAGGCAGGCAAAAAGGAGTGACCCTTTAAAGGACGTCCCTGATTGTATGCCGACACCGTTCTTTTCCGAGGATACCCCTGTATGACCCCCCGCACAACACGCCCGCTATGGTATGCGGTCATGACGCTGGCGGTCGTGTTACGGATTATGCTCTGCTTTGTCAACCGCGAGGCCAACGACAACCATGTCGAGGTGGTCGAGCGCATCATCGCCGCGCGTTCGCTCCCCGATTGGAGCGCGTGCGACCAGTGCTACCAGCCGAAGCTCTACCATGCCTCCTGCGCGGCCGTTGCCGTCACCCTTCGCCAGACCGGCCGGGACGCGCTCATCATGGTGTGCCAGATACTGAGCACCGCCGCCGGCGTGGCGACCGTAATCTGCCTCTTCTTTTTCTTTACCACCTTCGTGCCCGGGACGCCGACCGCGCGCCTCATCATCTACGGCCTCTTCGCCCTCAATCCCGCCCTCATCGCCATCAACACACAGGCGACCAACGACTCGTTCGTCATCTGTTTCGGCACGCTCGCCCTCTTCCTGCTCGCCAGGTACGTCCGCCGCCCGACCGTTGTGCGCCTGTCGCTGCTTACCGTTACCGCCATCGCCGCGGCCTGCTCCAAAGGCAACGGCCTGCCCCTCATACCGCTTGCCGCAACCGTGCTGGCGGTACAGGGTGCCATGGCCGCGCGCCGCTTTCCGCAGGGGCAGCGGGGCCGGGCCGCACGCCTGCTGCTCGCCCTCGCGCCGGCCGCGATCTTCACGGCCCTCTGCCTGACGATCATCCCGCTCTCCGGCTGCTATGCGTCGGGCCAATCGCCCTTCTCCCTGGCGACCAATATCACGAAGCGCGCTCCCCTGCCCCATTTCATGACCGAAACGACCCTGTCCGGCGTATGGCCGCAACGGCCGGGTGTCACCTCGGTCGTCCACGCCTATGGGACATTCCGCATAGTCAACCTTCTGGAAAACCCGCTGATGACCTGGTGGGAACAAACCTATCCCCGGCACCGCACCTCGCTCTGGACACAGCTGTTCGCCCGCTCGCACCTTGCCCAGTTCGACCTCTGGCCGCCGGGCTGGATCATGACCACCTGGTATCTCGTGCTCCTGGCGCGGGCGAACTATCTCCTTGCCCTGATACCGGCGCTCTTCATCGCCGCCGGCCTTTGCGCCACGCTGTTCGCGCTCCTGCGGTCGCTCGTCGCACGCCGCCCCCCCCCGTCACCCGGGCCCGATGCATGGATCACCCTGTTGGCCGCGGCCGTGTATCTCGCGTTTATCGTCGCCTACACCATGCTCTACCGCGACTACTCCACCATGAAACCCATCTTCGTATTCCCCGCACTCCCCGCGTTTGCCTGGCTGCTCGCCCATGCCGCCGGCCTTTTCATGAGCAGGGCGCACCGGCTGCTGACGGCAGCGGCCCTGTCGTCCATGGCGCTCCTGTCGCTCCTCTATGCCGCGGACATCGTCATTCTCATACGTCACCTGCACGGCGCCGCTGCATAGTCGCGGGAATCGCACCCGTCACGAACAGCACCGGCACGCCGCCGTTGCTGAACCGGCGCGTGGAACCAACGGGCAGACCCGAGAGAGGCACAAACGAGTGGTCGGCGACCAGAAAGGCGTAGGTCCAGCCGCGGCAGAACGTCAGCAGATGCTTCCCCCACTGCCGGTAAAAATCCGGCAGCGCCTGATGGTCGGCAAACGCCCGCCTGCCGTACGGCAGGTTCGAAACAACCAGCCCTGCACCGCCCGCCTCTCCGTTCCTGTTGAAGGCGAAGCAATCGGCGCTCGAAAAATCGATCGCCCGATCCACGCCGGCCCGCGCCGCATTGCGCCGCGCCCGGTCGACCGCCGTTGCGCTCAGGTCCGACCCGATGATCCGCACCGGGTGGTCCGCCGCGCCCGCCGCCGCTTCGCGTTTCAACCGCTGCCAGAGCGTCGGCTTGAATGACGGCCATTTTTCGAACGCGAAGCTCCGTCCCGCGCCCGGCGCCAGTGCGGCCGCCATTTGGGCCGCCTCGATGAGCAAGGTCCCTGACCCGCACAGCGGGTCGGCGATTACCGGGAAATCCCGCCATGACACGCTCTCGAGCAGCGCCGCGGCAATGGTTTCCCGCAGCGGCGCATGGCCGGACTCCTGCCGGTAGCCCCGTTTATGCAGCAGCTCGCCGGTCGAATTCACGCTGACCGTGCACACGTCATCGGCATAGCGGACATGAAACCTGACCAAAGCGTCGGCCTTCGGCGTTACGGTCACGCCAAGCCGTGCCATGTGGTCGGCGCAGGCGGTGCCGACCGCTTCGGCGACGTTACCGGTATGATGGAGCCGCGAAGACCGGGAGGTCACCTCAAACGCCACCGCCGGGTTGAATCCGCAGAACAGTTCCCACGCGACGCGACGCGCTTTGTTGTAGAGCTCCGGGTAGGACCGGGCGGTAAACGAGTCGACGCGCATGAGCACCCGGTTCGCAGTCCGCAGCCGCAGATTGGCATGGTACACGGTTTGAAACGGTCCGGAAAATTCCACACCGCCGGTGATGGTCCCTTCCACCACGACCGAAGCAAGGGCTGCCAGTTCACGACGCAGGATTTCCTCGAATCCAGGCGTGGTAATGGCAAAAAAACGAAGCGTCTGCTTGAGCAGGCGCCGTTTCAGCCTTCGTTCGAGACCGGAAGGGGTCAATGCGGGAAACGGCGTCAATACTGCACCTGACGGCCGCATCTATCGCAGCCACTGCTGAAGATTGGACTTGACGTCATCAAACATGTTCTGCACCGCCTTCTCAAGAACCTGCTTGCTCACGATTTCCACCTTGGGATGGTCCGTCTTCCCATAAATCCTGATGCGGACCGACCGGCCGCCGCCGCGCGTTTCGTCGAGGGTCTTCCGCATGAAGGGCGTCAGCGCCTTTGTCCCGGCCCTGGTGAATTCACAGGTGATCTTTTCGCTCAACGTTCCATTGGCCTTGATCCATCCGCTGGTCGTCACGATGATCGTGTCCCCGGCGCCCCGCATGTCCGACGACAATACGCCGCCGGGTTTGATCGCAAAAACACCTTCTACCCTGGAAAACCGCGGCGCCCTGAAATGGGGAAATGCGAACATCGATGCGATCGTTTTTTGAAACGGGAAGCGCATCAGGGAAGCGTTCGCGACCTGGAGCGTACCGCTGCCGTGCAGGGAATCCAGGAGGAGCGCGCTTGAATCCAGCGACAGCTTGATATCGGCCCGGCCGGTGACATACCCGTTTGTCGTATCGGTCCAGCTGGAGATCATGCCGATATCGCTGTTTTTTGTGGAAAGCGTAAAGGCGGAAAGCCGTGCCCGGGTGATATCGATGCTGCATTCGGCCTTTACCCTGCCATCCAGCGCAACGCCTTTGCCCAGCGTGACGGTAACGGCAGAGGTATCTCCCTGGAATTCCGCGCTCAGCTGGCGTGCCGCCTGCGTCCCCGCTATACGCAGCGATCCGACGGAAAGCGATCCCCGGACCGAACGAATCCCTTCGCCTCCTGCCAGCGCCATTTCGACGTTGACTCCGCTCGCCTCGATATCAGGTCCGTTGTTCCTGCGTATCTCAAGCCGGGCCTTGACAACCGTCATTTTCCTCAGGCCGGCCGATTCCAGAAAGGCGGCAATGAACCCTTTAATCGCTTGCAGCGGC
>JAFGOU010000083.1 GCA_016926315.1 Chitinispirillaceae bacterium | reverse complement strand
GCCGCGCCCGGCCGATGGCGCCCATCTGGCACATGCCGACGCCATGGCCATACCCCTTGCCTTCAAGCGTGAAACGGTCCGGACCGTTTTCAATCACCTCAAAATTGGCGCTGCGCAGCAGGTATCCGGTCGCGCTTTTCCGCCTGAGTACAAAACGCAGCTTATCGCCGCCGCACGCCGCATCACCCGCGCTGCTTTCCAGTATGCATGATTGTATCCTGCCGCACGGCAGCCGCTCCCTGACGACAATAGCCTGGAGACGACCGTTAAACCGTTTCCCGGGATACGTTTTCCCAACAGTGGCGTGCAGTATTTTGGAAACCTGGTCCGCGCTCCAGGACTCTTTCCAGGTAAAACGCGGCGAGATCGAACAGTAGGGCACTCCCTGTCCATCGGTATCGTCCATTGCGCTGAGATAGGAGCAGAACGGCCGGTTTTCCCATATTTCGTTAACGGTTGCGGTACGGCCGCCGCAGGTGGAATGGAAATACACGCGCGCGAGAGAGTCCTGCCACGCGAGCACCAGACCCTTCGTAGCCGCTATCGCGGCGTCCGCTTCGGACGTTTCCACCGTAACGCCGCCATATACCTGGTCGGCAATGGTCCGCACTACATCAAACGGCTTTCCGACGCGTTCCACTATCCTGTTATAAGCATACGTCCGCGCGGCCACCGCCTGCGCTTTCAATGCTTCGATCTCCTCTTTCTGCACCTTGCCCATTTCAAGGGGGAGCACGCCGCGAAGGTACTCTTCCATGTCGATATGATTGACAAGAACCGGCTTCGAACCGCCGTGAATATGAAACGATCCGCGATAACTTTCCTGGCCGAAATCGAACAGGGCCGCCTCCCCCAGCAGCGCAAGCGTGCAGGGAACGGCGACCTCCGCAGACGGGGCATCGGCAAGGGAGAGTGCAATACGGCTGCCGCTATTCATCACAAACGCAATGCGGCCTCTGGATTCAATCGGCTGCGGCAGCGATGCGGATCGCACTTCAAAGGCACCCATGACATAGAGTGATACCGGTACGCTGCCCTGTCGTATTGCCACGCGTATGCGCGAGGTCGGCACGCCGACCGTCGATTCTGTAAAAACAGGCACCGGTTCGTTAACAACCGGTGGCGTCCTGGTTTTTTCGGGGGGTGAAACAGGCGCTTCGGCAAAAGCCAGGGAGAAATCAATATCATCGCCTCTCGCCGGTGCTTTTTCCTGCAGTTTTTGCGCGGAAGCAGGTTCTTCGGAACGCCCCGGTTTCTCCGCTTTCCGGTCATCCCGCGGCTCTTCTTTATCTCCGGTACGGGGAGGATTGGGTACCAGAAGCGGCAGTGACGCGCAGGACAACCAGGCGCATACGCTTAAGGCCGCAGAACAACAGAAAAAAAAACTACTTCGCTTTATCACCTGACTTCGCCAGTTTTTTCAGTTTCCCGGCGACAAGCCGGCGCTGGAGGGGTGAAACACGGTCAACGAACAAGATGCCGTTCAAATGGTCGATTTCATGCTGAATCGCCCTTGCCAGTATTCCTTCCGCGTTTTCTATGGTGTATTCCTTGCCTTCCGAGTCAAGCGCCTTTACGGTTACGCGCGCCGGCCGCTTGACATTGAGCCTGATCGTGGGGATGCTCAGGCACCCCTCTTCTTCGTCGGCGATTTCCTTCGAGTGGGCAATGATTTCGGGATTGACCAGGACATACGGCTCTTTTTCCCCTGCGGTGGGATCGATCACCGCGACGCGTATCGCTTCTCCGACCTGGTTGGCCGCAAGCCCGACGCCGTCCTTTTCACGCATGGTCACGGTCATCTCCTCGATAAAACGCCTGAACGCTTCGTCGAATGCCGTTACCGGCTGCGCGGTCTTTCGCAGCACCGGGTCGCCGTAAATCCGGATATCGAACATTACTTCTTTCCCTTGTCGTCCCTGTCACCCGATCCGGCCTTTTCCGGCGCCTTCTCGCTACCGTCGTTGTTCAGGACCGCGGTGATCGCGTTCTTGGAAAATTCCACCACCGTATTTTCAGCAATCTTTACCATGACCGTGACATCCTTCACGTTGCCCACCGTACCGAAGATACCGGCCGACGTCATGACGCGATCCCCTTTTTTTATGGCGGCAAGAAGTTTCTGTCGCTCTTTCTGCTTCCGCTGCTCGGGACGAATCATGAGAAAGTAGATGATGAGAAACATGAAGATGAGCATGGGCAGCATACCACCCAGGCCCCCGAGCGGCCCCTGCGCCTTTTTGTCCGCCTGGGCGAAGATTTCCTGTGCAAACAACATGACAGGGGTGAGGGAGATCAGAAATCGTAACAGCAGGTTGCGCATGACCGGTCCTTTCTTGGCGGCTCCTGGATTTGTCCATTGCCGGAGGTGGGTGTTAGGTTCATTGTCGAAAAATATGTTGTGCCTGACCCAGCATAGCTGGATAAGAGTCTGTAGCTCAAAAAATCTACGCTTCCAGCGTATATTTTTTTCACACAGACGCTGAATGGTTTCCCAGAGAATCTTCCCTCCGTCCGTCTGCCGGAGTAGAAGGGTATAATCAGGACGAAAGCGGGTCCCCTGTCTTATATTACCATCATGGCAACGGTCTACTTTGCGCGCTGGATGCTGCTCGATACCGGAGAAGTGCTTGAAAACGGCGCCCTGTCGGTCGAAGGAAACCGCATCATGTCCGCAGGTCACCGGGGACAGGTCAAACGAACGGCTGCAGACCGGCTCGTCAACCTCGGCGACACGCTCCTTCTCCCCGGGTTCATCAACATGCACCTTCATTGCGAAGAGTGCTCGGTCAGAGGCGCCGTCAAATCAGCGGACGAAACGTTTGCCGCATTCATTGCAAAAAAAAACTCCAGGGTACGGCAATCACCCAGGGAACGGACCGGCGCAGGCATCCGGCTTCTGGTCAGGGAACTTCTTTCCGAAGGGACCACGTCGTTATTCGACTCTTCACGAACCGGCATTTCGTCATCCATTCTGGCCGACGAACCCATCAGGGCATGGGTGGCTCATGAAACCCATGCGGACGACCTCACACAGGACAAATCCGCTGCGGCAGAGCTCTGTAAACGTGCCGCTGCAGATGCGCCGCGCATCGGCAGCGCCGTCGGCCCCCATGCCATCTTTTCCCTCTCCCCTTTGTCACAGAAAAAAATAATCGAGACCGCTGTTTCGGAAAATTGGCTCTGGGCATCGCATATCGCCGAAAGCGCCGAAGAGCTTCAGGCCTTTTCCGAGCGGAAGGGGGATCTTTTCTTTTACATAACCCGCAAACGGCCGTGGCCTTTCGGCGACACCACCATGGGTTCCATGAACGCCGCGCTGAGCGCCAACCTGATCCCTGGCGGCGGTATCTGCTTCCACTGCAACTATGCCTCAGGCCAGGAGCTTTCGCTTCTGGCCGCGAAACGGGCCGCGGTAATCCACTGCTTCCGGTATTCCGAAGCGCTCGGCCATAAACGGTTTCCGCTCGAGGTGGCGCTCAACCGCCGCGTCCTCTTCTGCCTCGGCACCGAAGGTATCGCTCCGGCCGGCGACATGGGACTTCTCGACGAGCTGTTCGCGCTCAAGTGCGCCTACCCGCATATTCCGGCGAAAGAGATGCTGCGCTGGATCACACAGAATGCGGCTCACGCATTGAAAATGGGCGATACGCTCGGCAGCCTCTCCGCAGGAAAGCTGGCAGACCTGATCGCGGTCCGTTTCACCCACGATCCGCGGGAAGACATCCTGGAGGAGCTGATTATGGCCGATGTCGAAATGGCGCTCGTGATGGTCGACGGACAGGAGGTTATTGCGGATTATTGACAGGATAAAACAGCAGACCGTTTGATTTTATACCGGTTTCTGGATGATGCTTTTCAGATCGTCATCGAGTTTTTTCCATATGCCAGGGTGGTTCTCGACAAGCCGTGCGATATCTCCAAGGTCCTTGATTTTCTTGCTTTGGCGACGCCCGCTATCCCGCCAGGCCGCGATCTTACCCCTTAACGTATCATCGAGCGACGCAACCCGCAACAGAATACCATGGACATCCGCCGGAACCGATCGCGCTGGAAAATCGCGATACAACTTCTCCGTACTTATCTGGACGCTCACCTTCGAACGCCCCGTCAGGTTGATCGACCAGGAAAACCGCTGTGAGGTAAACCCGGCCTTTTCAAGAAGGCTCACGGCCCGGTCAACATCTTCGGCGGCAATAACGATATCAACGTCCTGCGTAACCATCGGTTCCGCGGCCCAGTGGTTGACCGCTATTCCTCCGATGGCACACCAGGTGATATCCGCACGTTCCAAACAGTCCACCAGCTTCATAACGTCATCGGTCCCGCCGGCAGTCTGCCAGTCATAGAATTGTTTTAAGGTCATTGGCGTCCTTCAATTTCCTTTACCGTAAAAAATGGCCGCTGCGTATGGGCGCGATCCGCTCTTTACCCGTCTTACTTCAAAAGCCCCTTCAACTTGTCCTTCGCTTTCTGCTTCACCTGCTCTTCCGCTTTTTTAACCTCTTCCCTGACCTCCTCCTTCTTCTCCTCAACCTTTTGCTGAATCTCCTGTTTCTTCTCCTCAACCTTCTGCTGCACCTGTTCGCGCACCTGCTGTTGCGGGGTCGCGGCATTGTGCCCGCCTGAACCGGTGCTTCCTGCGCCGAACGCCAGTCCCGTGACCTTGGGGCTTGCCACCGGGCCGCCCAGACCGAACTTCAGGGTGACGCGGCCGTCGCTGTCGCGGGGGAGCAGATTCATATTATCGAGAAGACCGGCGGCACCGGCAAGCTGGGTGTTGCCGAGCACGTTCTTG
>JAFGOU010000082.1 GCA_016926315.1 Chitinispirillaceae bacterium | reverse complement strand
CCGATGCCGTAAATGCACGATACGCTCGCCACGATGATCACGTCTCGCCGCGAGAGCAGGGAACTGGTCGCCTTGAGCCGCAACCGGTCGATCTCGTCGTTGATCATCGATTCCTTGTCGATGAAGGTGTCGGTCGAGGGAATATAGGCTTCGGGCTGGTAGTAGTCGTAAAAACTGACAAAGTACTCCACCGCGTTTTCGGGAAAAAACTCCCTGAACTCCTGGAAAAGCTGGGCCGCAAGGGTCTTGTTGTGGGAGATCACGAGCGCGGGCATCTGCACCCGCTCGATCACGTTCGCCATTGTAAACGTCTTCCCCGAACCGGTCACGCCGAGCAGCGTCTGCGCGCCGGCATTCCGCCTGACGCCGTCCACAAGCTGCTCGATCGCTTCAGGCTGGTCGCCGGCGGGCCGGTAGGGAGACACGAGCTTGAATTCCATTTCAGTAAAATACATGAAAATCATGCCGCCCGGGGAGCCGCCGGACGCGGACAATTGCATTGACTGTCAATCAGGCTTTTTTTATTAACGGTCTTATTATAGTCTCCACGAAATGCGCTATACCTGTCCTTTCGACGAACACGAGTGCCCCGTGGACCTTGTTGTAAAAAAAGATCGTGTGCCACGGTCCCCCGGACCGTGTTTTTCAAGGCACCTGTATGGACCATCACCATGACGGGCCTACAGATTTTGATCCTGTTTGAATGGTCATTTCCTGCCAGCAGTCTTGAAAGTCCTGTAGGCCCCTATGCGGACATGTCTGATCTTCCCGAGGAGCCATCCCCCCCAAATAAAAAACGGCCGCTCATGGTCTCCCATGAGCGGCCGTTAAACAACTGCCACAAATCCTTGCTGCTTTCGGATTACAGCATCATCTTCTGCACGAACGGCTTCCTGCCGTCTGCCTTGACGCGGACCAGGTACATGGCCGGGGCATGGCGTTCGAGCGCGATGTTGTAATTCGCGGCATCGGTGCCAATGCGGCGGGTGATGACCTTGCCCTGCGCGTTGATCAGCTCGACCACATGGTTGCCGGCAAAAGGAACCGAGACGGAAAGCGCATTGTTATTGCGCGTGACCAGCACGCTCTTTGCCAGGGTCTTTGTCAACTTAGTGGGTTTGACGTTGTCGTTTACCGGGCCGATGTAGATCGTAAACGCCTGGTTCTGGGTGCTGCCGGCGGCATTCACATAGGTAATCCCGCCGTTATCCGCTGAGTGGTAATACCCCGGGGTCCAGGAGTTGATCTGGGCCAGGGTGATCGGAGAGGTCCAGCGAGTGGCGCCACAGGTAACCTCCGTTGGAGCGGCCAGGCCGTGAGCCTGGATACGATACCTTCTGGAGGTTGCCGTCCTGCAGTACTTTGACCCGGCAAAAGCGCCGATCTCGATGCGGGTGGTGGACGTGGTACCGACCATGTAGGTCGTGCGGAAAGTGGTTTTAACCGGGGTCTCATCTTCATACAGCACGAACTGCCCGGTCTGCGGCGATCGGGTGGTCCCGTCCGTTGGCCAGCACATGAGCGTGATGTCGTTCTCAGGCCGCTCGCCGATGAACTGAAGGCTGTCCATCCAGGGAATGATGGAGTTGGCTTTGACAAACAGGGGCAAACGCTTGGTGGGGCGAGCACCGCTCTGGTTCACGTTATACTGGGCAATGGTGAACGGGCCGGTGTATTTAAGCGCAGGAGCGCCGGCCGGGAAGAAGTCGTACCACACGCCTGAGGGCAGGTAGATGTTGCGCCTGGAACCGGTGGCGTTTCTGGTTTCTGTTTCATTAGCATAACTCGGCCCGCCCCCGTCCTCCTTGCAGTCGTTGAAATAGGGCGAACAGATCAGCTCCTCGCCGATGTAGTGCTGCATGTATTTGCCCCATGTGTTGTTGTCGCTCTCGCCGCCGTTCTGGCACATCATGCCGCGCCATATCGGAATACCGGTCTCGTGCGCGATCATGCCGTAGGTGAAAAAGAAGGGAATGAAGCGGTAGTGGATGTTGTCCCACTTGTGCATGAGTTGCTTCAAATCCGTAGCGTAGCCATTGATGCGCCCGCACTCTTCAAAGTTCTGCGCATCACCGCCCGCGGCGCCGGCCATGTGGATCGCGTACATGGGCCGCATGGAAAAGGCGATGTAGGCAAAGTCATAGTTTTCGCCAAGGTCGGTATGGCTGTGGGCATAGCCGACCAGCGCCTCTGCAATCGCTGAGGGAACCACACCGAACTTGCGGTATGCGTTCCACTCCTGGTTCAGATAGTCGCCCATGTGGTTGCCGGGCCATGACTGCGAACTTAACGCCTGCCAGCCGCGGGAGACGTATACCTTGGTTTCATCGTTGTTGTGCGCTGCCAGCCAGGTGTCCCATTGCGCCTTGGCCTGCGTGCGGCTGTGGAAATTCATGGCATCATACCATGCCCAGTCAAAACCGTGGTCGATCGCGGTTTTGCAAACGGTTGCAGTTTCAAGACGGTTCGTCGTGCATCCGGCGCTGCAGCAACCGAAGAAACCCCATCCCGCGCTCATGCCGCCGAAGTAGAACCCTTTCTGTTTGTAATACAGCACTGCGTCGGGAACAGAGCTATTCCAGCAGCCTTGGTTGGGAACGTTCGGCAGATAACCGAGGTTGGTCCAGTCAAAGAAGTTGTCCATTCGTATCCAGTCCATGTTGAACCGGTTGTTCCTGAACATGTCGGCCCAGCCGCGCATGGTGGCGACCGTGGTTCCCGAGCGGTAGTACATGTCGCGCATGATGCCGTAAAACTTTTTTCCGAGGCGCGGCGGACGGCCGGATACCTCGGTGTACCCGCTCATCGCGGTTTTCCAGTCGCCGAGAATGAAGAAATAGCTGGCGTAATTCATCACCAACTGGCTGTTCATGAAATACTTTGCCGTGCTGCCGCGCAGGTCAAAACCCGCGGCAACGGCGCCAAGAGAGATGGAGCCCCATTGGGAACTGGACGGTACGGGTTCGGCAAACAGGAAAAACATGCCGTAACCGCCGGTGGAGTACATGTAGTTCGCGGTCTGACGGCGCTTGGCGTACGTCTGGTTTTTATTATCGAGTGAAAAGTAGAACCCGTTGTCATTAACCCTGAACCACTGGAACCCAAGTCCCCAGCCGAAATAGTGTTCGTTCGCCCCCTGGGTAAATGAGAAGGCGGGAGTACCGGAGGAGGAGCCGTTATTGTTCATTGGGGAAGCATCGGCAACAAGCGGTGTCGTGCTTCCGGCACGGTAGTAAGTGAACTTGATAGGATTTTTCGCGATGCTGATGCGAAGTGCGGAGGTGGTTATCTCCAGGGCAGTGCCGTCGGTGACGGTAACGCCGGACACTTCAGGCCAGGTGCGGTTGAGGTCAGCCATGCCGAGAACGTCCTGGGAAGAGGCAAACGTTCCGCGTGTGTCAAAGCTGACACGCACGATATTCGGCTTGCACACATACACCCTTACTTTACCGTTGGCGACCGTGATATCAATTTGATTGCCGGACCTGGTGTGCGAAGAATAATTACCAACGGCAGCGGCAAATCCATTGGTGAACAGGGCCGCAGCCAGTAAAAAACAGAGCCGCGGGAACAGCAAAGAAAATCGAGATTGGACCATTGGGCCCCTCCTTAGTAAGTAAAGTATGAAAAAAAATATTGAGCGTTCAGCCCAATCGATAGTCCCCTCTCCGTATAATATACTCAATTAATGATAAAATGGGCAATTATTTTTCAGGGGAGCGGTCGATTTTTTTATCGAAAAAGAGCATGGAGAAACGTAAGGCGTAACCCGTTGATTACATTTGGGGAATGAGTGGTGAATAGTGTGGTGAGGTTAAACGGATAAGCTGCCGCTGCCCTTTGTTGCGCGTGAATATTGTCAGAAAGGAAAAGGCCGGAAGGTCGTGTCCGGCCGAACGCAGGATTTTCATGCGTCATGAAAGAATTTTCGGACAAAACAGGCATTCCGATACGAAATGAGTTATTTTATAAATAGGTATATGGTTCTGTCCCGCAGTCGCGGGAAACAGGTCCAAAACGTTTGCGTGCCGGAGAACCAGGATCAGGAAACAATGGAATCGAACGCGGTACTTTCAGACTTCTACCGGCTCCGTCTGGGCGATGCCCTGCGTGGAAGGCTTGAGCTTTCGGCAAGCCAGATACGTGCCGATGCCGTAAAACCGGCCGTGGTTGCCGATGTTCTCACCCTGCATACCGTTAAAAATCCCTCGTTCACCCCGTACGACCCCGGAGAGGCAAAACACCCGCCGCTTGACCGGAAATCAATCGGCGACACCGGGGAAGAGGCGCTGCCCGTCAAGCAGGTCGAACAGCCTCCAGCAGCCTCGCCCCTGGAGTATGCCCACCACTACCTGGTTATGAGCACGCTTGACCGGTCGGGTGCCCGGAGGAAAAGGGAAGACCTGGTGCGGCGCAGCAAACGAGCGGGCACGGCGTGCCCGTTCAGGGATGACAACGGCCAGTGCACCGCGCTCGCCATCCGCTGCGGCGACCGCCTGCAGTTTTCCATGCGCGAAAGCGGCAGCGAACAGCGGTTTCTGCACAAGTGCACCTATGACTGGAGGGTCCGCGGCGGACGGGTGCTGATCGTGGATGACGAAGAGAAAATGCGCGCGTTCTGCGCCTCCTCATTCGCGCTCTTCATGCGCATTGACGAAAGCAGGATCGCTTCCGCATCGTCGGTCGATCAGGCGATTGATCTTCTCGGGCGCTCGAAAATAGATGGAAACAAGTTCGGCCTCGTCATCGCCGATATCCGCATGCCGGGAAGGGATGGCTACGATCTTGTCAATGAGCTGTACGACCGGAACTTCGACGTGGAGATCGTGCTCATGAAAGAGGCGCACGAGGAGGTGCGGATTCCGGCCGGTTACCGCGGTTCCGTCGAGGTGCTTCCGGACCGTCCCTTTGTGAGCGGCATCCTCATCAAGCCGTTCCACTCCGATGCGCTGGTCATGGAGGTGCGGAAACTGCGGTTTGGTGCCGATACATGACCAGGGCGGCGTTCAAGGGGTTTGCCCGCACCTGAAGCACCCCTTGAGATGGTCGTCGATCATGCCGATCGCCTGCATGTGCGCATAGCAGATGATCGTTCCCACGAACGAAAATCCCCGTTTTTTAAGGTCTTTGCTCAGTGCGTCGGACTCCGGTGACCGGACCGGCAGCTCCTTGAAGCTTGTTGCGCGGCGGCGGGGCCGGAGCGTCCTGTTTCCGGTAAACCGCCAGATATAGGCGTCGAAGGTCCCGAACTCCCGGCGAACCTCTTCAAAGCGCTGCGCATTGGCGATCGCGGCCGTGATCTTACGCCGGTTGCGGATGAT
>JAFGOU010000081.1 GCA_016926315.1 Chitinispirillaceae bacterium | reverse complement strand
GGCAATATTTTGCGGGTGACATTGACATGTGATAACTAATGGAGGTGGGGGCGAACATCATCCTTTGGTGCCGATGCAGCCGGTGGTCGGGGCGCGAACCATCACTCTGCCCTGGGCCGCTCAGTGGAACGTTACCACCATCGCGGGCAGGCGGGTTTCGTCGGGATTCGGGAGTTCAATCGACATCGCCGCCCTTTCAACGGGCGGGTATATCCTGAACTGGTCCTGCAGCCATTTCAGGTTTGTAAAGAGCCCGGCTAAAAACAGGCGACCGTAACGCTGCCGGTGTGGCTTGCATCTGCGATGCAGGTTCAGAAAGAAACCCCTTCAGAACCCGCGTCTTGGACCCGGGCCACATGGAAGAAATGCGCGAACTACCGGACTGGTCGGCCCCGCCTCACAACTCCAGCACCAGATCCGGCCGTTCCAGGCTCGATTCCGTGGGCAGGCCCATAGTCCCCAAAAGTTCGATGAACGGGTCCGGGTCGAGCTCCTCCACGTTCACCATGTCCTTCACGTCCCACACTCCCTTGGCGATCAGGATCGCGGCGGCCACCGGCGGCACGCCCGCGGTATAGCTGATCGCCTGCGCTTCCACCTCGCGGTAGCAGTCCGCATGGTCGCAGATGTTGTAGATGAAAAACTCAAAATCGTTTTCGTCTTTTTTACCCTTGATAAGGTTGCCGATGCAGGTCTTGCCCGTATAGTTGGGAGCGAGCGACGACGGGTCGGGCAGGAGCGCCTTGAGAACCCTCAGTGGCACCACTTCTATTCCGTCGGCGGTTCTGACCGGTACGTTGGAGGTCAGCCCGAGCTTGGTGAGCACGGTGAATACGTTGATATAATGGTTGCTGAACCCCATCCAGAAGCGGATGGAATTGGCGTCGATGTTCTTGGAGAGTGAATGCACCTCGTCGTGACCGGTGAGGTAGAGGGTCTGTTTGCCCACTATCGGGAACTCGTAGGTCTTTTTGACAGAGTGGACTTTTTTTTCCACCCATTTCCGGTCGATCCAGGTCCACACCTTCTTGAACTCCCGGAAGTTGATCTCCGGGTCGAAGTTGGTGGCGAAATACTTGCCATGGCTCCCGGCGTTCACGTCCATGATGTCGATGGTGTCGATCTGGTCGAAATGGTGCTTGACCGCATACGCGCACCAGGCGTTCACGACGCCCGGGTCGAACCCGCACCCAAGGATTGCCGTGATCCCCTTGTCCCGGCAGCGGTCCTTGCGTTTCCACTCGTAATTGGCATACCAGGGCGGATCTTCGCAAACCTTGTCCGGTTCTTCGTGGATCGCGGTGTCGATGTATGCGGCGCCGGTCTGTATGCACGCCTCAAGCACCGACATGTTGATGAACGCCTGGCCCATGTTGAGGACGATATCGGATTTTGTATCCTCGATGAGTGCCACGAGTGCAGGAACGTCGAGCGCATTGACCTGGCGTGAGTAGATCTTCCGGCGCGAATTTTTGGAACTTTTCTTGCGCTTTATGCTCTCGATGATCGCGTCGCATTTGCTCTGGGTACGCGACGCTATGCACAGGTCGCCCAGAATATCGTTGTTCTGCACAACCTTGTGGGCCGCGACATGGGCGACGCCGCCGGCACCGATGATCAGGATGTCTTTTTTTCTCATACGACCTCCCCCTTTGTCATGAAAGGTTATTGAGGAAATGGTGGTAATCGAAACTCTTGACTTTCTCAACTCTGCCGGAAAGGCGCCTGACCGCGACCGACGGCATGGCAAGGCCGTTGAACCAGTTTTTCTTGACCATGGTATACCCTGCTGCGTCGGCTATGCGGACCGTTGAGCCGGGCCTGAGCCGCGAGGCAAAGGAGTAGGTGCCGAAAACGTCGCCGGCAAGGCACGACCGCCCGGCTACCATGTACCGGTGCTCGCCCGGGGCCGGACGGTTGATCCCGGGGCTGGTCCGGTAGATCAAATGGTCGAGCGTGTGCGCCTCCATCGAAGCGTCGACGATCGCAATGTCGACCTTGTTGCGCACCACATCAAGCACCGTGGTCACCAGTTCGGTTGATCGGGTTATCGCGGCTTCGCCGGGTTCGAGGTAGACCTGCACGCCGAAGCGGTCGCTGAACGACTTCAGGACGGTGCAGAACGAGTCAAGCGGATAACCGTTTGCGGTGAACGCCAGTCCGCCGCCGAGGCTGACCCATTTGAGTCGTTTGAGAATCGAGCCGTACGTCCGGCCGATGCAGTCGAGGCTTGCGGAAAAATTCCTGAAGTCGTCGTTTTCACAGTTAAAATGAAACATGCAGCCGGAAAGATGGGGCAGCGCCTCTTCGATGGAGCGGCGGTCAATGGCCCCGAGCCGGGAGTATTTACGCGCCGGGTCGGCAAGATCGTAATGGGAGTGACTGAAACCGGGATTGATCCGCAGCCCGATCGGCAGTTTTCCGATCTCCTTCCGGAACCGTTTGAGTTGCGAAACGGAATTGAAGATCATGGCGTCCGCGTATTTCCTGGCGGCGCGCAATTCGTCGGCCGACCAGGCAACGCAGTAGGCATGGGTCTCGCCGCCGAATTTTTCGCTTCCGAGCCGTGCCTCGAAAAGCGAACTCGACGTGGTGCCGTCCATATAGTGCTTCATGAGATCGAACACGCACCAGGTGGAAAAGCACTTTAATGCAAGGAGGGACTTCGCGCCTGAGGTATCACGGACGCGTTTGATGATCCGGAGATTTCTGAGAAGCTTTTTTTTGTCAATCAGATAGTATGGTGTCGCTATGGCCATTTCCCTTACCTGAGCAGCGTGAAAATCCCCGGACTAAAACGCTTGATTGAGAAAATAAATGTATCGGGGCGAAAGGGGGCGCAAATTCGATACGGAAAACGATTTTTATCGCCTGGAACGCGGAGCATTCTGAAGGCATTGATTTCCTCAGCGCTGCGGAGTGAAAATTTTTCGCACCTAAGGGCGCAGCGCTGTGCCTTTGATTTTCCCCTGTTTGTTCATTACCTCTGG
>JAFGOU010000080.1 GCA_016926315.1 Chitinispirillaceae bacterium | reverse complement strand
GCATGGCCGCGCGCTTGAACGCGCCCGCGATTTGCGGTTTACCCGCCCTGGCGAAGTGCGCTGCCCATACCTCATAATTAAAGGCGGCATAGGCCTCATTCCAGAAATGATGCGAACTGCGCATGCCGGTGGGGACCTCACCAAAGGGGGACTGATACAGGAGACCGGTCCACGCGCCCCGGCAGAGCCGAAGACGGAGCTCCTGGTAGTCGTTCCCCTGGTATCCGTTGATCGCGACCAGATTGAGAACACCCCGGGCCACATTATCATAAGCGATTGAATTACCGTCGGTACTGCTGGAAACCGAGGTTGTTTCGGGCGAATAGCTGTCCTGGTAGAGTCCTTCTTTTCCCATCCGTGTGATTTGATAGAGAATCCTGCTTGTCGTATAAGAAATCGAGGTCAATCCCTCCACATAGCGCAGGAACTCGCCGGTCATGTTGATGCCGATCCAGTTCGGCGCCGCATTGATATAGACGGCCGATGGGTTGATTCTCCCAAGGTCGGTGCGCCAGGAAGAGATCTTGGACGCTGCAACAACGTTTTTAAAATTCCAGAACGCAAGCATCATCGGAACCGTGAAAAAATCGCCGTGCGAATCCGGAACGTCATCCCTGAGCATGTGACCGATGGAGGCGTCCATGGCCTTTATCCCGGCCTGAAGCAATGTCGAATCATTTATAAACCCGCTTCCGCACAACACCGCCACCGCATGGGCGAAACAAGGCGTGGCGTATTGGTGCTCCCGCCCGATGACCGGATCGACGATCTGGCCGTTTGAATTCTGGTATTTCACCATTCCGCGCACGATTTTCTCGATGCTGCGGAGATAATCGGTGCGCGTCAAACCGGTCGGTAAAAATGGTTCGGTGAAAGAAGCCTGATTCTTGATAAAACCGTTGATCTGGGCGGCCAGGGGATGTTGCGATGAAGCCACCGTGTCTCCGGTGAAGGCGGCAGGCACAATTGAGGCGGTTGAACCCATGCCTTCGACCGTTAAAAACAGCAGCACTGCCGGCATAGATAAAAAAAATGCTTTTCGCATAACGAGGCGACTCCTTTTTTCAGCCAGAAATTGATCGTCGACTATGGCTAAGATAATAATAAATATACCTGCCTGCTGTGGAATAATATCAAGGTAATTATTTGGCATAGACCTGGTCGTTAGGTGGGCTGCAATCTAAATCACTTGTATTATCAATGCGTTACAGAGATCAACCATCTGGCATCTTTAGCCTTGCCGTGGAAATATTTTTCCACAATTTTATTTAAAAAGGTAAATTTTCAGGCATAAGTTGCTTATATTGAACAAGGGGTGGAAGCGTAGAGCCTTATGTTGAGGAGCCATCCTACGACAATGTTTCCGGCTCCACGGGATACTTAGAGGACTCACGGGCAAAAAAAACCATGAGCGTGAAACCTATTTTCGAATACCTTGATTACCGGGAATATCTCAAAGACCATTACGAAACCAACAAGGCTCGCAACTCTTTTTTTTCATTCCGCTATATTTCCTCAAAAGCCGGGTTGGATCCGAGTTTTTACCTGAAAGTCATTCAAAAACAGATTCATCTCTCCCTCAAATCGTTGCCCCGGCTGATCGGTTTTTTAAACCTGAACAAGAAAGAGAGCGACTATTTCACGCTGCTGGTGCGGTTCAACAGAGCCCGACATAAGGATGAAATGAAGCTTTACTTCGAAAAAATTATCGAAGTCCGCGAACTTCGCGCGAATACTATGGACGCGGACAACTATGAATATTTCAGCAAGTGGTACTATGTCGCGATACGGGAGCTGCTGAACTATTACCGTTTCGACGGAGATTATAAAGCCCTTGCCGCCAAACTCAATCCCCGGATCAGCGAGGCGAAAGCGAGAAAGGCGATCGAACTGCTTCTCAAGCTCGGTCTTGTCACCAGGAACGGCGACGGCAGCTATGCGTTGACGGACCAATTCGTAACCACCGGGGAGTCGTGGCATTCCATCGCGATTGAGAATTTCCAGAGAGAAATGCTCCATCTAGCCGAAGAATCCATTAAAAATGTACCGAAGAAGAACCGCGAAACATCCACGGTAACGATCAGCGTATCGTGGAAATGCTTCATGGCCATGAAGGAACGCCTGCGTGAGATTCGCAAAGAGCTCATGGAAATGGCAAGGATGGACCGCGACCCCGACGGGGTGTTTCAGGTCAATTTCCAGATTTTTCCCCTGACCGGTATCGATACCCAGAGGAAACTCAATGAAGAATAGGAACGGCAACATCCTCTTTATCCTGCCGCTCCTGCTTGCCGCAGCATGCGCGACCCTCGATCCCGGAGGTTCGGGCACCGAAACGACCACGGGCATCGTCGGAACGGTTATAAATGATCAAGGCTTTCCCGAAGCGAATGCCTACGTGCGGCTTTATCCCGGCACGTACGATCCCGTGGTAGACACTACCACGATTCCCGTTGATACGACCGATTCCCTGGGCGGATTTTCTTTTCTGCACATCCGTTCCGGCGATTACTCCCTCCAGGCGGTGCATCCCAAGAGCGGAAACCGGGCGCTTTTAAGCGGAATCCATGTTGTGCCCGACAGCGTGGTCGCGGCGATCGGAACGCTACGGGTGCCGGGATCAATAACCGTTTTCCTTCCTTCAGGAATAAACAACGCTACGGGGTACGTTTATATTCCCGGAACAACGGTTTTTACTTTTCTGAACAACCGTACGGACTTTGTGACGCTGGATTCGGCACCGGCCGGGCGTGTCCCGGAAATTATTTATTTCTCGACAAACGATACGGCCCGGACCACGATTAGATATGACGTGCAGGTGCAGGCCGGCGATACGACCGAAGTCAGGAACCCGTCGTGGAAATACGCACATGCCCTCACGTTGAACACCTCCGCGACCGGGGCAAACGTGGCAGGGAACGTGACGGGATTTCCGGTACTCATCAGGTTAAGTGCCGGCAATTTTAACTTTGCGCAGGCGCACCAGAGCGGCGCGGATGTCCGCTTTGCCAAGGCGGACGGCGCCTTCTTCCCCCACGAAACCGAACGGTGGGACGCGACGAATCAGCGGGCGGAAATCTGGGTGAAGGTCGATACCGTCCGCGGCAATGACAGCACCCAGTTCTTTTTGATGTACTGGGGGAACGCGGCGGCACAAGAGGCTTCAAACGGTGCGGCGGTATTCGACACGGCGGACGGATTCATGGGCGCCTGGCATTTGGCAGGACCGGGCGACGCCACGGCCCCGGATGCGACGGGTAACCATTACGATGGCACCCCCTATGGCATGGGCGCCGCTGCGGCCGTTGACGGCATGATCGGCACTGCCCGGCGCTTTGACGGAACTTCAAGTTATATCGCGTTGACCGGAACCGCGCAGAGCAGACTGAGCTTTCCGGAAAACGGTACGTACACCCTTTCGGCATGGGTGTATGCAACAGCGATCGACAGCGCGGCGCATTACGTTATCTCAAAAGGCAACAGGAACTACAACCTCGATCTCAGCGGATACGACTTGTGGGAGGTGTATGATTTCAGGAGCGGAGCAGGGTGGGAAAGGAATTTCGCCGCGCCGACCGCAGGTGAGTGGAAATTTTTGACCGGCGTTCGCAACGGGAGCGATGTGCGTCTGTATGTCGATGGCCAGTGCGCGGACAGCACAGCAGACATCTATGGGTCCCCGCTCGTCCGTACTCCGGATCTCGATGTGCAGATAGGCAGGCGCGCCGACAGCCTCTATGGTTATTGGAACGGCATGATCGACGAAGTAACAATAGCCAATAGTTCGCGCAGCGCTGATTGGATAAAGCTGTGCTATATGAATCAAAGGGAGGACGATCGTCTGGTCCGTTTTGATGAACGCCATTCAGAATGAGGTCCTGGCGCTGGTAAAAACCTTAGAAAGGGGTAATCATGAGAATCGGCACGTTGGTTTTAACGCTAACCGGTATATCAATAGTTGTAGTAATGGCAATGCCGGTGATGGTGACCGCGGTGCCTCCAGGATATACGCTGGTAAAAGCGGATGAATTTAACGGCGCGTCACTTGACACCAGCTTATGGATTCCCTATTATCTGGAATGCAGGACGACAAAAGAGAGGGCGGCCGCTAGATACTCTTTCAAGGATGGTTGCCTGGTATTGAGGATTGATTACGACCAGCCAACGTATTACTCCGGTGACGCCATGAAGGTATCCAGTGTTCAAACCGGTCAAAGAGATTACCTCCATAAAGATGGTTTAAACCATAGTACGCCTACAATTATGCATTACACTCCGAAGTATGGTTATTTCGAAATACGCTCCAAGAACGTTAACCAAACAGGATACCACGTTGCATTCTGGACTGTAGGCAGAAGAGATCAGTCCTGGCAGGAAGCTGAAATCGACATTATGGAGCAGTATTATAATAGCACGACAAATTTTAATTTAATTGCTTGGAGTGACAATACCATTTCCGCTAACAATAGTGGTTATAGACTTCCATTTGATCCTTCTACGGGGTTTCATACGTATGGACTTGAATGGGATTCAAAAAGTATAAAGTATTATGTGGATGGTTCTTTAAAGAAGACCACCAATCAATCTCCTTCGTATCCAGCTGTATTTTTCCTGGGCATCTATGAAAATTCAGGTTGGAATGGAACCGCGGATAGAACGCAATCCAAGTATCCCAGGGAGTTTTATATCGACTACTTCCGCGCATACAGCAAGGGTGTCGGCACCATGGCGCCCCCCAAAACACGGTATACCGCATCATTCCCCGCTTATTCGGGGAACATAGAAATATACGATGTTAAAGGTCGCAAACTCCTTGTAAGCCAAAGCGATAAAACTATCGACCTGAGGAAATGCTTATCGGCCAAGAAACTGCCGAATGGAATGTATTTTATCAGAATGGGTGAGAATAAAAGCACAAGAATAGCGCTCCAGTAAGATGCGTTTACGCGCACCAACAAAAAAGGGGATCGTATGAGACGGTTAATCGTGGCTTTGACAGGCGCTACAAGGTACTTGGTAACGGTTTTGGTCGTTGCAGGTCTCTCCGTCTCCTCAGTCCCGGCGCGGGGCGTTTCCGAATACGTCAAAACATCTTATGCGGCGGGCGACGTCAAACTGGTGTACGATAACGCAGCGTCTGATATCTATGTCGCCGCAAACGAGCCCTTGCCGGTTTTACGTTGCGTAAAGGACCTTGCCGCCGACATCCAGCGTGTTACCGGGAAGCTGCCGGCCATAAAAAATGCGACCTCCGGATTGACTTCACATGCCATAATCGTCGGCACGCTCGACAACAGCGCGCTCCTCAGGAGCCTGGTAAGCGAGGGAAAGATAAATGTTACGCAGGTGCAAAAACAGTGGGAAACCTTTCAGATCCAGACCGTCGCGAATCCCGTGGCCGGCGTGGACATGGCGCTCGTGATTGCCGGAAGCGATCCCCGTGGCGCGGTGTACGGCATGTACGACCTATCTGAAAACAGCGGCGTATCGCCCTGGTACTGGTTTGCGGACGTGGCGCCCATGGTGCAGTCCGCTCTGGTCGTATCCGCGGGAACGTATCGCAAGGGGCCACCATCAGTCAAGTCTCGTGCCATTTTCATCAACGACGAAGACTGGGGCATACGGCCCTGGTCGGTGAACACCTTTGCGTCGGCTGACGGCGGCACCGGACTCGGACCCACCACCTACCGGCGTGTATTCGAGCTGCTTCTGCGGCTCAAGGCGAACCATATCTGGCCCGCCATGCATCAACAAGCCACGCCGTTTAATTATTATCCTGCGAACAAGCTGGTGGCCGATACGTTCGGCATTGTCATGGGGTCGTCGCACATCGAGCCGTTGCTGCGCAACTGTACGGCAGGGACCGAATGGGCGACCGATGGCGTGGGTGAATTCAATTACCAGACCAATGCAGCCAATGTCTATTCGTTCTGGGAAAAACGCGTCATTGCCAACGGCAAATACGAGAATGTGTATACCATGGGAAAACGGGGCTCCGACGACCAGGCAATGCCCGAAGGGGGGACAACCGCGGAAAAAGTCGCCATTTTACAAAAAATATTCGCCGATCAGCGGAAAATACTCCAGACCCACGTCTCCACGGATCTGCCAAAGGTGCCCCAGATATTCATCCCGTACAAGGAAGTGCTCAGCCTCTACTACGCCGGCCTGGTCGTTCCGGATGATATCACCATCGGGTGGGTCGACGACAACCATGGATACATCAGAAGCCTTTCGAATGCGGCCGAGCAGGCGCGCTCCGGGGGGAGCGGCGTCTATTATCACCTCTCTTATTGGGGATCGCCGGCCGACTACCTCTGGCTCTGTTCCACCCCGCCTTCGCTGGCGTGGGCGGAAATGAACAAGGCGTGGGAGTACAAGGCGAGAAAAGTATGGATTGTCAACGTCGGCGACATCAAACCCCACGAGATCGGCACGGAGATGTTCCTGAACATGGCATGGGACGTGCCCGCGTGCAGCGCCGGTAACGTAAAAGGCCGGATGCGGCGTATTGCGGAGCGGGATTTCGGCTCTTCAGCGGCCCCGGAAATCGCCGACATTTTGGAAAAATATTTCCGTCTCGGCTATGCGCGCAAGCCGGAGCATATGAATGCGATACTGTTTTCCATCGCCAATTACGGCGATGAGGCGCAGAAGCGTCTCGATGACTATGCCGCGCTCGAACAGCGGGCCACCGTGGTGTATAACACCCTTCCGTCGGAGCTCAAACCCGCTTTCTACCAGATGGTACTCTATTCCCTGAGAGGCGCCATGCTCATGAACCAGAAGTTCATCTACGCCCAGAAAAGCACGTTTTACGAGGGGCAGAGGCGCGCAAGCGCTGCTTTGTACGGGAGTCTGGCCACGCAGGCATACCGGTCCATTCAAACCGAAACGTCGTATTACAACCAGACCATGTCGGGCGGGAAATGGAACAGGATGATGAGTTACAACCCGCGCGGGCAGGCGGTTTTCAACGCGCCCACGGTCAGCACCTATACGGGGAGCGGCGGCGCCACCCTGAACGTCTACGGTGAAGGCGGATCGGCGACAACGCTTCCGTCAATGAGCGGCTACAACCGGGACAGCGCCTATATCGATCTGTACAGCACCGGACCCGGAACTATTACCTGGAGCGCGGCACCATCCGCTTC
>JAFGOU010000079.1 GCA_016926315.1 Chitinispirillaceae bacterium | reverse complement strand
TTGCCGCGATCGTGGGGGCGCCCGCCTGCGACCGGGACCCCCAGCTCTCTCAATCGGTCAATCTCGACGCCGTGCGTTTGCTGAACCGTATCCGTTCGTCCGGCCAGATCGTCATTTTCCCCAATACCAACAGCGGGTACGGCACGAAGACGGGCGCGGCCTGCTGTACCGAGGAAACGCCGCAGGAACCGATCTCCCTGTACGGCAGGACGAAAGTCCAGGCAGAGCAGGAGCTGCTCGACAGCGCAAATACCATAACCCTGCGTCTGGCAACGGTGTTCGGCATGTCGCCGCGGATGCGCCTGGACCTTCTGGTCAATCATTTTGTCTATGCCGCGGTGACCGACGGGTACCTGGTCATTTTCGAAAAGGACTTCAAACGGAATTACGTCCATATCCGCGATGTCGCCGACTGTTTCATGTATTGCATGAAAAATGCCGATCGCATGATTGGCAAACCCTACAACGTGGGTCTGGACGCGGCCAATCTTTCCAAGGAAGAACTCGCATTGAAAATACAGAGGTACGTTTCCTCGCTCTTCATCCATTTTTCGGAGATCGGCAGCGATCCGGACAAGCGGAATTATCTTGTGTCAAACAAACGGTTGAGGGAGGCCGGGTTTGAGGCGAAACGGTCCATCGATGAAGGAATCATCGAATTGCAGAAGGGGTATCGGATGATGCCCCGGAGCGCGTTCAAGAATGTTTGATTCTTCGGCCAAAACGTCGTCCTTCGCCGGTATCCGGTCCTCACAAAACGTCCGTTCCGAACAAAGGTAATCTATGACCTCTCTGAGGATGTCAGACATAACGGCGGTCATTCTCGTCGGCGGTCAGGGAACGCGGTTGCGGTCTGTTGTCGCCGACCGGCCCAAAGTACTGGCTGACGTCGGCGGTCGCCCTTTTGTGACCCGCCTTTTTGACCAGATGCAGGGCGCCGGCATCAACCGAGTCGTACTGTGCACCGGGTACCGCGGCGAGCAGGTGAGGGAAACGCTGGGAAGCGTCCACGGTACGCTCTGCATCGATTATTCACCCGAAGATCGGCCGCTGGGTACGGCCGGCGCGGTGCGAAACGCGCTTTCGCGCATTCCGTCCGATCACGCCCTGGTGGTAAACGGTGATTCGTTCTGCGCGGTTGATCTGCCGGCCTTGGTAGGCTGGCATGCAGCGAAAGACGCCACGGCGAGCATCGTGTTGACAACCGTTTCGGATACGGCCCGCTACGGACGGGTCGACACCGATGCCAACGGTGCCATCGTCCGGTTTCATGAGAAGGGACCGGCAGGACCGGGGCTGATGAATGCGGGCATGTACCTCATGGCAACGAGCCGGATCGGTTCGATCCCTGCGGACCGTGCACTCTCATTGGAAAAAGATATTTTTCCACAATGGATTGCCGGGGGGCTTCATGGGTACGCGGGAGGCGGCCGGTTTATCGATATCGGCATACCGGAAGATTACGCCCGCGCGGAACGTTTTTTCACCGAAGGGACACCGCAATGATCATCAGCAGGACGCCGTTTCGCATCTCTTTTTTCGGCGGGGGAACCGACTATCCGGTATGGTACCAGAAGCACGGGGGCAGCGTTCTCTGCACGACGATTGACAAATACTGCTATATCACCTGCAGGGAGCTTCCGCCGTTTTTCGAACACGCCTATCGGGTGGTGTATTCGAAAATCGAACTGTGTCGATCGTTCGAAGAGGTGCGCCATCCCGTTGTCCGCGAGGTGCTCAGGTATTTACAGATCACCAGGGGAATGGAGATTCATCACGACGGAGACCTGCCGGCACGCAGCGGCATGGGTTCGAGTTCGTCGTTCACCGTCGGGCTGCTTCATTCCCTGTATGCGTGGACCGGTAAAATGGTCGGCAAGATGCAGCTTGCCCATGAGAGCATCCATATAGAGCAGAACATGATCGGGGAGACCGTGGGCTCACAGGACCAGGTCGCCGCCGCTTTCGGGGGGCTCAACCGGATCATGTTTCATCCCGGCGGCGAGATCGAGGTGCAGAATATCATCATCCCGCGGCAGCGGCGTGACGCCCTGGCTTCCCACCTGATGCTTTTTTATACCGGAATCAAGCGGACCGCATCGGAAGTGGCGGGCAGCTACGTCGGGACGCTCCTCGATCAGGAGAAGACGATGCAGAGAAAGCGGGAGCTGGTTGAGGAGGCGACCGCGCTGTTGACCGGCAACGCGGATATCGCCGGGTTCGGCGGGCTTTTGCACAAAGAGTGGGAGCTGAAGCGGTGCCTGGCACGTCAGATTACCAGCGGTACGATCGACGGACTGTATGAACGGGCGCGGCGCGCAGGTGCCCTGGGAGGGAAAATAACCGGTGCGGGAGGCGGGGGATTTCTGCTGCTCTTCGTGCCTCCCGAACGGCAGAACGGCGTTCGCCAGGAACTCACGGAATTGCTCTATGTTCCGTTACGGCTGGAGTCCGAAGGCAGCCGCATTATTTTTTATGACCCCCATGAGGAGGATTTCAGCAAGTCGGTTCGGGACCGTGAGCAGAGAGCGCTGGGATCGTTTGTTGAAATGGCTGCAGTTGACGGATTCGAACCGGAACGCACCAAGGGAACAACATGAAGAACGTCGATACGCTCAAGGAAAAGGCCCGCTGGGTGAGGGTCGAAACGTTGAAGGCGCACGGCCGCGTTCCGGAATCGCGGATCGCCTCGTCGCTCTCGCCGATCGAGCTGCTGGTGGTCCTCTATTACGGCGGCATCCTGCGGTTGACGCCCCGGAAACCCGCTGATCCCGATCGTGACCGGGTCATCATCAGCAAGGGTCACGGCGGCATTGCGCTCTACCCGATCCTCGCCGATCTCGGTTTTTTTTCCCGCACCAAACTGGAACGGTTCGGACATCCTGATTCCTTTCTTACCGCAATCCCTGATCCCAACACTCCCGGATTCGAAACGATCAATGGTTCGCTGGGGCACGGGCTTGGCGTGGCGTGCGGCATTGCGCTTGCCTTGCGGCAGAAAAAAAGCAGGCGCAGGGTCTATGTACTCTGCGGTGATGGCGAACTCGGCGAGGGCGCCATCTGGGAGGCGGTCATGTTTGCCGCCTATCACCGGCTGGGCAATGTGACGCTTGTCGTCGACGACAATAACCGCTCCATGCTGGGGAATCAGGATGATATTTTGCGGATGCGGCCGATCGAGAAAAAATTGGCCGCGTTTGGCTGGAACGCAGTTTCGACCGACGGGCACGACATTGCCGGGCTTCTGCGGGTATTTATAAAAAACGCCCGAAGCCGCGCACCGACGCCACGGGCCATCATCTGCCGGACGAAAAAGGGCAGGGGCGTTCCGGAGCTGGAAAAGAGCCCGTTGTGCCACATCATGTCGCTGAGCCGGGAGCGGGTAGAAGAACTGGTCGACGCCCATGGGTAAAAAAACAGGCTATGGCACCATGCGCGACGCGCTCATCGCGCGGATTACCGAAAAGATGGGCGCACGGTCCGATATATTTTTTGTGTCAGCTGATTTCGGCGCGCCGGCCCTCGATACGCTCCGGGACCGGTTTCCTGACCGGTTTTTCAATGTCGGCATTGCCGAGCAGAATCTGGTCAACATCGCCGCAGGCCTTGCGCTTGAGGGATATACGGTGTATGCCTATGCCATAGCACCGTTCATTACCATGCGGTGCTTTGAGCAGATACGGGTCAACCTGTCGCTCATGTCGCAGTACCGACCGCTGAATGTGAATCTGATCGGGGTCGGCGCCGGCGCGAGCTATGATATAGCAGGACCGACGCACCACTGCTTTGAAGACCTTTCCATCATGCGGACCATTCCCCATATCGACCTTTTTTCACCGAGCGATACGGTCATGACGCGGGCGTTCGTCGATTACACGCTCCGGCATCGCCGCCCGAAATACCTGAGGCTCGACAGCAAACCCCTGGGGACGCTCTATTCGAAGAGCGCAACCATACCGTGGTCCCGGGGGTTCGCCAGAATCAGGGACGGAAGCGACGGAATCATCGTTGCGACCGGGTACATGACCCATAAAGCGGTACGATGCGCCGAGCTGCTTGCGGCGCGGGGGCGGTCGGTTGGCGTCATCGATTGTTTCCTGCTGAGGCCGTTTGATGAAACCGCGCTGGCGGAAACGGTGAAGGGACGTC
>JAFGOU010000078.1 GCA_016926315.1 Chitinispirillaceae bacterium | reverse complement strand
AGACCGGCATGAGCAGCCTGCCCGCAGTGTCGGTCGCCGGTCACGGCACGACCCATCTGCTGTTTACCCCCATGGACCTGACGCCGATCGATGAGATGGCGGGCAGGACCTCAAGTTCCCGTCTGGCCGGATTGATTAAAGACAGGCGCACAGCGGAAGGGTTCGAAGTCCAGGTGCCGTTCAGCGGAATGGTGTCGGTGTTCGATGTCCGGGGCAAACAGCTTGCCTTTTATAAAAGCGGGAAAGCGGGCCAGTGGTGTCCGGTTCCTGCCGCCCGCGGGACGTTTATCGTCAAAGTCGCGATGCCTGACCGTACTGTTTCAAAAGCAGTCGTGCTGGCGCGATAGGCTTTTAATATATTCTCACCAGGGTTTTCCCTATCGTGATAACCCTGGTTTTTTTCACGCCGGAATTTCCGGAAGCGGAAGCCGGCTGTTCCCACATCAGGCAACGAACCTGTTTCGCCCGGAGGTTTCAGGGCGATTGACCATGTAAACACGCTTTGGTGTATCCGCATGGCACGAAACGACACAACCCCCTTTTTTTCTCATGGAAAGAGAGGTCTACTGTATGTCCAGCATTACTAGAGGAGCAGGCGTTTTCGCGATAGCCGGAGTGATGGCGGTTTCCCTTTTCAGCCAGGACGTGGAGAAGGACGTCAACATCACCGGGTATTCTTCCTATTCGTTCGGCCAGGTGGTGCAGGGGAACGATAATCAGCCCACCGCGTCGACCAACGTTGACCACTACTGGTCGCACGAGGTATACACCGGGCTGGGTTTTAACGCCGTCATCAACGGCAATTTCACGGTCATTGCGAGCGTTGAAGGCAAGATGTGGCAACCCTATCCGGCGAATGAGACCCGGTGGTTCAAGCTGCGGAACTATTCGCTCTGGCTCGATCAGGGATATGCGGTCTATGCGCTCGGCGATGCGGAAACACCGTGGCTGTCCATGACCATGGGGTATTTCAAATACAAATACAACCCTGAGGCACGCAATCTCGGGGAGCAGATGTTCAGGTCGCTCGCGTATCCCGGCATCATCATAAACTATTTCGATTTTCCGGGCAACAGGCTGCTTGGCTACAAGGCGCACGTTAACCTGCTGGACGACAACCTTAAGATCGACGCGCTGTTCATCAGCGAATCCGACTGGTACCCGTTCGGCGATTTTTCCCCGGCCGTTGTAGGAAGCTATACGCTGGCCGGACTCCTCGAGGTCGGCGCCGGTATCGAATGGGCCAGACTGCTGTCGGTAAACAGCAAAAAAACGACGCCGGAAAAGGTCGGAAACATGATCATCACCCGCATCGATACCACCACCAATTTACCGGTTTTTGACAGTTCGTCCTATTATACCTTCAAGGCTACCAAGCTGATGGGCCGGATGATGGTCGATCCCAAGGCCCTGGTTGACCTGCCGTTTCTTGGACCGAATGACGGTAAAATCTATGGAGAAGTCAACATTCTTGGACTCAAGGATTATTCATTCTGGTATGATGATATCACCAAACGGATACCGATATCGTTCGGCATGTATGTTCCAACCTTCAAGGTGTTGGATATCCTTGCCGTGGAATTCGAACACTATCAGTCACCCTTCCAGACCGGTTACAAGGAACTCGTGGAAACCGCCAGTATTCCGCTTCCCGAAGACGCCAACAGGGCAGCGGACTGGTTTAACGACGATAAGGGCGCTTCGTATAAATACGATGACTGGAAATGGTCGGTATATGCAAAGAAAACCGTTATCCCCGGTTTCTGGATCAGCGGTCAGATCGCCCGCGACCATATGCGCACCACCTATGCTGATGGATTGTTGAATTACACCGAGGCCGTAGCCCGTCCGGGTCAGTGGTACTGGATTCTGAAGCTGACGTATGGACTGTAATCAAAGCTGACGGCGCAGGGGGCGGCTCCCGGGGCCCCCTTTTCACCGTCGGAAAAGGGAACCATTGTGCATCTGTCCCAACACGGTCGCCGGAAAGGCGCTCCCCGGGATGAACTCCAGCGACTTTTCATAAGCCGCGGCGAGGTTCGCGAGATCTTCGCTGCCGCGGATTCCTGATTCCTGCGCGCGAATATAGAAAAAATGGCCGAGCAGCAGGTACTGCGTTCCCTCGAGCATCCGTTCGATGTCACGGATTAATCCTTCCTGTTTTTCCGCCGGGATGTTCCTGACCCAGGGCAGCGGGTTTTCCATATGGTTGCCCAGTTCGAGCAGCATGCCGGTTTTGGCCGTTTCCTGCGAACTGTTGGCGATATCGTAAAATTCAACGATGGGACGGTCGTCGGTGGTGGCGACGTCGATCCCCTCGACCATCCGGCGCAGGGTCGATTCGCTCATGGCAAGCTGGGAGATGAACTCATACGGTTCTTCAAAGCCGCAATCGCCGATCCTTTTCAGGTCCGCCGAGACGTCGGGTCGATTGAGGGCCGCGCCGACGGCCTGGTAATCGATCGTTATCTCCTCCTTCGACCCGATGAGGTGGGGATGACAGACCGACGTGCTCGTCTGGGGGAGCTGCCACAGGCAGGCGTGCGGGTAGGCATCGAGGAAGGATTTGACCACGGTCTTGAAGTCCTTTACCGAACGCATGTGCAGGGGCAGCCAGACGCACTGGATACCGCCGGGCGCAAGCCGTTTTCCGCAGTCGTTGAAAAAGTCGCGGGTGTAGAGCGCCGCGCTTCCCTGGCTGGTCTGCGGATGGATGGGCCCGGAGTAGATGATATCGTACCGCTTGTCCGTCATGCGCACGTAGTTCCTGCCGTCCTGAATGATCAGGTTGAGCCGGGGATTGTCGAGGACGTTCCTGTTCATGGCGGGAAAAAAACGCTTCGCCGGCTCCACCACCCCGTCGCAAATCTCCACGACGTCAAGCTGTTTGATGGTATCGTACAGGAGCATCGACCCGGCCGTCCCGCCGCAGCCGAAGGCGATGAGCAGGGCGTTTTGGGCGTTTGGCCGCAGCATGCACATGAGGTGGGCGGGGTAGAGATGCGAATGGAGGTCGAACGCACCGGTGGAGGCGACCTGCACGCCGTCGATGCACATCTCCCTGCCATAGTAGGCGCTTTCCTTGACCAGGACCCCGCCGGTGGCGTGTTCCTTGAAATAGAGCAGCCGCTCGTCAAGGCGCAGGGGGTCCGATCGCATGGTTTTATCAAGAAGGTCGCGGAAATCGGTTTTAACGATGAACGGCAGCAGCAGGAGCGCTGCGCCAAGCGCCGCCGCGCGCATGAACAGGGAGGGCGCTTTCCATCGTGCCGATGCCGCGAGCACCAGCGCAGCGGCGGCCCCATAGAGCGCCGCCATGAGCAGGATGGACGGGAACAGGCCGATTTGCGGGATAAGAACGAACCCCATGCAGAGAGACCCGAGAATGGCGCCGAGCGTATTGGCGGCATAGGCGGTTCCCACGTTTCTGCTGGAAGCAAACCCCGGACGGTCGAGTTTTTTCACAAACAGCGGAAAGGCGATGCCCATGAGCGTTGCCGGGATGGCCATGACAAACGATGGTACGATGAAGCGGTGCAGCTCGAAAAGGTACTGGAAGGCGGTGACGGTGTCCGGCCGCCAGGCTGCCGGAAGCGTGTTTACGATACCGCCGAGCGCTCCGGACACTATTCCCTGGACGGACCGGTTTACCTCATACGAAAGGCAAAGTGCATTGGTGGAAAGCGCCACCATCGCCCCGAGCAGGAGAACCGTCCAGAAAAGGGGATCTGTTTTATCCGGAGCCGTTTTTACCAGAAAAGAGGCGATCAGACTGCCGGCGCCGATGCCAAAAAGAACGACGGCCAGCATGTGGGCAAAGGCGTATGAATCGGTACCCACGATCCATACCAGGGCCCTCATCCAGGCAACCTCCATGCCGAGTGCCGCAAAACCGGTAATCGCGCAGGCAGAGAGAAGAAGCGCAACGGCCCACCGGTCGGAGGGATCATTGGCTGCTGAAGCTGTTTTCTGTTGCGTCATCGATTCCGGCGCCGGAGGTGCCGGGTATTTTCGTGAAAGTGCCCATGCCGCGGCCGCTGCGGCGACATTGATCGCCCCGGCAAGAAACGATGTCCTTATCATGCCGAGAGTGCCGATAAAAAAGAAACCGGTGAAAAAGCACCCGGTAAATGCGCCGAGGGTATTGATGCCGTAAAAGAGCGAGGTGGCGCGCTCAGGGAGTCTGTACCATGGTGAGACATATCCTATCATGATCGGCAGCGAAGCGCCCATGAAAGTGCAGGGAATGAGGATAATGAGGAAGGAAAGGAAAAATCTGATAAGCGTCAATACGCCGAACGTCGGGTCGAATAGACGGAAAATCGCACCATACCACCCATCGACGAGGTGAACGGCAAGCGGCATTGCAGCGCCGCATATGCCGATGCATACCTCGATGAAAGCATAGCGCCGGAGTCCCTTTTCGGCATGCGTGGGATATCTGCCCGCAACGTAGCTGCCGATGGCAAGCCCGGCCATGAAAGCGGCCAGTACGGTACTGGCGGCAAAAACGGTATTGCCGAACACAAGTCCGAACATTCTGGCCCACACGACCTGATAGATCAGGCCGCACGTTCCGGTCAGGAAAAAAAGAAGGTAGAGAAGGTTGGGATGAGGGGAGGTGGAGCGATTGGGCGCCATGGATAGGTTCACTATTTAAAAATCGTCGCTGCGGGTTATTACGGTGCGGGAAAAACGATCGCGTATCGCGTGTATTTCCCAGGCAGCAGCAGCTTGTTCCATGAATGCATCATTCATGGGTTCCCGGCACCGCCGGCCTGGTTTAGAATATACCAAAAAACCGGAGTCGGAGTGGCTGCGGCATCAGTAAAAAACAGTGACAGACGGCCCCTGTCATCGCGAAAAAGTATTTTTCCATACGATTCAAACGAGGGAGGAGCGGTGTCGAGAACGTGCGTGTTGAAAGTCATGACGATTATCACGGCGTTGACCTTTTTATCCGGTTGCGTTTCAGAGCAGCGCCTTACCGGGATCATCTGCCGGGCCCATGAAAGGACTCCGGTGGCAACCGGCTGTGCCATCGATTATCCGCCCCACGGCGCGGTGTTCCCGCCGGAAATCATCGCGCCCCGGTTCTGCTGGACCGATACCACCGGCAAAGCGAACGCATGGCTAATAAGGGTGACCTTCGCGTCAGGGACCGGAATCAGGCGGGTCCAGCGCCTGGCGAATGGACCGTACTGGCAGCCGCACGACACCCTGTGGGAGACCATCAAGCAGCGCACCCTGGATGCGCCTGCCACCCTGCTGGTCGTTGGGGTTGATATTAAAGCGCCCCAAACCATTCTCTCCGCCGCAACCGTTTGTTTCTCCACCTCAGCCGACAGCGTGGGCGACGCGCTTTTTTACCGGGAGGTCACGCTGCCGTTCGAGGAGGCGGTCAAGGACCCCTCCACCATACGGTGGCGGTTCGGGTCGGTCGGCAAAAAGGAGGCGCCCGTGGTGCTCGACAACCTGCTGGTGTGCGGCAACTGCCACTCGTTTTCAGCCAGCGGCGCGCTCCTTGGCATGGACGTGGATTACGCGAATGACAAGGGATCGTACGTGATCGCGCCGGTCGGGCAAGAGACCGTGCTCGATTCAGGCGACATCATCTCCTGGAGCGACTATGCAAGAGACGAAAACGACCCGACCTTCGGTCTGCTTTCCCAGGTTTCGCCCGACGGACGCTATGTGGTGAGCACGGTCAAGGACCGCTCGGTGTTCGTGCCGCGGCCTGACCTCGCTTTTTCCCAGCTCTTTTTCCCGATCAAGGGGATCCTGGTGGTCTACTCCCGGGAGTCGAAGAGCTTCCGGCCGCTTCGCGGCGCTGATAATCCCGCGTTTGTCCAGAGCAATGCGGCCTGGTCGCCTGACCAGAAGCGGATCGTGTTTGCCCGGAGCCGTACGCATAACCTGGCGCTTTGTGACGGGAAACGGATCAAACTGACGCCACAGGAGTGCGAGGAGTTTCTGGTCCATGGAAAGCCGTTCCGGTTCGACCTTTATCAGGTGTCGTTCAATGACGGCGCCGGCGGCACGCCGGAACCGCTTGCCGGCGCGAGCAACAACGGCATGAGCAATTATTTCCCGCGCTTTTCGCCAAACGGAAAGTGGATCGTGTTCTGCAAGGCCGCAAGCTACATGCTGCTGCAGCCCGACAGCAGGCTCTACCTCATGCCTGCCCAGGGCGGCGAACCGCGGCCCATGCGGTGTAACACCGGGCGGATGAACTCCTGGCACTCCTGGTCCTCGAACAGCCGCTGGCTGGTATTCGCGTCGAAACAGAACTCCCCGTATACCCAGCTTTTTCTGACGCACATCAATGACAAGGGAGAGGATTCGCCGCCCGTTCTGCTCGAGCATCTTACCGCGCCTGACCGGGCCGCCAACATTCCGGAGTTCGTGAACGCGGCAGCCGGACCTATTGAACGGATGGAGCAGCGGTTTGTCGACGACGTTTCCTACTGGCGATCGGGCAAGGCGTTTGAGGAGGGAGGCGATTACGCGTCGGCGCAGAAGCGGTACGCGACCGCGGTCAGGATGAATCCCCGCAACCGTGACGCGCAGGTGAGCCTCGGGAACATGCTGGAGCTGCAGGAAAAGCTCTCAGAGGCGCTGGAGAGTTACCGGGAAGCGGCGGCCATTGATTCCGCAAGCGCGCTGGTGCTGGTCAACCTCGGCAACGTCTACAAAAGGCTCGACCGGTTCGACGAGGCGCTGGCGGCCTATGGCCGCGCCCTTGCGGCTGAGCCGGGAAACTACGAAGCCCATGTCAACGCCGGTCATCTGCACCAGGTCCTTGAACGGTTCGACCGGGCAATGACGCATCTCGATCGCGCGATTGCGCTGGAGCCGGAAGAGGTGCGGGGCCGCTTTTTGCTCGCATTGACCTACGATAAGATGGGCGAGCCGCAGAAGGCGGTGGCGGTCTGCCGACGGATCGTCAAACAGTCGCCTGACCATGTGTCCGGGCTGCGGATCAGGGCGGCGGAAGCTGCGGAACAGGGACGGACAGATGAGGCGATAGGATTGTTTGACGAGGCGCTGGCCCGGGAGCCGCGTAATCCAATCTGGCACTGCCTGCGGGCAGACCTGCTTACGCAGCAGGGACGATATCTCGAAGCGGCCGTCGGGTATCGGGAGGCGCTGTCGATTCATACGGTCTATCGCCGGGCGCAGGAGGGGCTGGAGCGCCTTGCCGATGCTCCCAGGGCTGCGAAAAGGGGTGGATTGCAAAGAGGCGGGTTATAAAGGGTACGCTTCTGGAGGTTTCGATCCGCGAATTCACTTTCCCTGATCACCGGGAATTGTTCGGGAAAAACCGAGGGGCCGGGGTGTTTGGCGGTTCTGTATGGCCAATCCTGTCATCCCGAGTGCATACGAGGGATCACGGGGCCGGCAGTGACAAGCGAGATTCCTCGCTACCACTCGGAATGACAAGCAAGGAAGGGGTCCGAAATTTACCCCTCTCTCGCAAGCTCCCGCAGCTTGGCGATCCGTTTCTCCATGGGTGGGTGGGTGGAGAACAGCGACAGCAGGGCCTGGCCCTGGAACGGATTAACGATAAAGAGTGATGCCGCCGCCGGGTTGGCGCCGATGAGCGGCCGCTGCCGGGCCGACGCTTCGAGCCGTTCGAGCGCGCCGGCAAGGGCCAGCGGCCTGCCGCAGAGCCGCGCACCGCTCTCGTCGGCCGCGTATTCGCGGGAGCGGGAGATGGCCATCTGGATGAGCAATGCCGCGATCGGCGCGATGAACGCCATGGCGAGCGAGCCGATGAGTCCGCCCCGGTTGTCGCTGCCGCGACCGCCGAGTATGGCGCCCCACCGTACCATGGTCGCAAGATAGGCAATGGCGCCAGCCATGGTTGCCGCGATGGTCGCGGTCAGGGTGTCACGGTTCTGCACATGGGCGAGTTCGTGGGCCATGACCCCTTCAAGCTCCTCTTCGCTGAGCGTGCGCATGATCCCGGCGGTCGCGGCAACGGACGCGTGTTTCGGGCTGCGGCCCGTGGCAAAGGCGTTCGGCGCATCGGTCGGGATGATATACACCTTGGGCATGGGCATGCCGGCTTTGTCGGCGAGCCTTTTTACGATCCGGTACAGGACCGGCGCATCCTGTTCGCTCACCGGTTTTGCCCGGTACATTGCAAGGACGATTTTGTCGGAAAACCAGAACGCGCCGAAGTTCATAAGTCCGGCGAACACGAGCGCCATGAGCATGCCGTTCTGTCCGGCGGCAAGGTTGCCGAAGAGCATAAGGAGTCCGGTCAGCGCTCCCAGAAGAACCGTGGTTTTCAGAAAATTCATGGTATCGTCCTTTCCCGTTGTCGTGAAGGCAGTTATTAATCGTCTCAAAATTGTCTGCACACAATTGTGGAAAGGGTACTGTCATTTCGAGCCCGCGTAAGCGGGAGAGAAATCTTTTT
>JAFGOU010000077.1 GCA_016926315.1 Chitinispirillaceae bacterium | reverse complement strand
CCGTCAGCGCGTCGGACTGGCGCAGTCGATGATGCACAACCCCGACCTTTTGATCCTCGACGAACCGATGTCCGGGCTTGACCCCAACCAGATCGTCGAGATCCGGCAGCTCATTAAAAGCATCGGAGCCCACAAAACCGTCATCTACTGCTCGCATATCCTTCCCGAGGTAAGCGCCACCTGTTCCCGCATCATCATCATCAACGAAGGCCAGATCGTTGCCAGCGGAACGTCCGATGAACTTACCGCCCGATCGAGCAAGGGAAACCGTTACCTGGTGACGGTGCGGGCCGATCGCGCTGCGGTGCAGAGCGCACTGGCAAGCATGCCCGGCGTATCCGGCGTCACGATCAAGGGCGCGGCCCTGGAGTGGACGACCGCCGAAATTCTCTGCGCTTCGAGCGGCGACATCGGCGAAGAGATTTTCAAGTGTGTGGTTTCAAAGGGCTGGACCTTGTCCGAGCTCAAGCATGAAACCGCAAGCCTCGAAGACGTGTTCACGCAACTGACAAGGGGTTAATCATGGACAACATTTTAGCCATTTTTAAAAAAGAGTTCAAATCGTACTTCATCTCGCCGATCGCCTATGTTTTTATCACGGTGTATCTGGTGGTTTCGAACTTTCTCTTTTTTCAGAGCTTTTTCCTGATCAACCAGGCCGATATGCGCGGCTATTTCCAGCTCCTGCCGTGGATATTCCTTTTCTTCGTTCCTGCGATCACCATGAGGAGCTGGGCTGAAGAGAAAAAGGTGCGGACACTCGAACTGCTGCTTACCTGGCCGGTGAGCGATGTCCAGGTCGTGGCGGGCAAATTCATGGCCGCGTTCAGTTTCCTGGTGATCGTCATAGTGCTGTCAATCACCATTCCCATCACCATCATTATGATCGGGAACCCCGACATCGGGCCGATGGCGGGCGGGTATCTCGGCGCGCTGCTCATGGGAGGCGCCTACATCGCCATCGGTATGTGGGTATCGTCGTATACCGAAAACCAGATCATCGCCTTCATTCTCGGCGTGGTGGCCACCTTTGCGCTTTTCATCGTGGGCAATCCCTTTTTTACCATGGCTGCGCCGCAGTGGCTCGTGCCGGCCCTGAGCTATCTGGGCCTGGCCAACCACTTCAACAGCATCGAACGCGGGGTCGTTGACTCCCGCGATATCATCTACTATTGCTCGATCATCGGATTTTTCCTGTTTCTGAACGTTCAATCCCTGGCCAGCAGGAAATGGGAATAAAGGAGAGACGACACACTATGGAAACAAAAAAAATCAAATCCCGTACGGAACTGATCGTTTATATACTGATTATCATCGGCCTGATCGCCGTGGTCAACTATCTCGCCACCATGTCGTTCGGCAGAATCGATCTTACCGAGGGCAAGGCATACAGCATATCGAAGGCGACAAAAAAAATCCTCAAGGGTCTTGACGACGTTATCAACATCAAGGTCTATTTTTCCGCGAACCTTCCGCCCAATCTGCACCGGACCGTGACCGACGTCAAGGATATGCTCTCCGAGTACAAGGCCTATGGCGGCAAGAAACTGCGCGTTTCCTGGGTCGATCCGGCGGAATCCGAAAATCTGAAGTCTGAAGCCCGTTCAATGGGGATCCCGGAGATACAACTCCAGACCTTTGAAAAGGACAAGGCGCAGGTCATGAACGGGTATATGGGTATCGCCGTGCTGTTCGCCGATAAAAAGGAGGTGCTGCCCGTGGTACAGAACCTGCAGAACCTCGAATACGACCTTACCCTCGCAATCATGAAGGTGTCGCGCACCGAAACGCCAAAGGTCGGCATTGTCAAGGTCGATACCATGGTTGATTACCCGCCCCAGGTGATGCGGCAGATGCCCGAGGATGCCAAAAAGGAGCGGACCGATGAAAAATTCAAGCCGCTGTTCGAGTCGCTCAGGCAGAATTACGACGTGGTCACGATCGACGCATTCAAGGGAGAGCCGATCGACAGCACGATCAGAACCATCGTCGTGCCCGGTTCTTTCAGTTTTACCGACCGGGCCCTTTTTGAAATCGACCAGTATTTCATGAAGGGCGGCAACCTGGTCGTACTGGCCGACGCCATGCGGGTCGATTTCCACCCGCAATACGGGCCGCAGGCCGTGAACGTCGATTCCAAGCTTCTTGAACTGGTGAAATTCTACGGGGCAAAAGTGGAACAGAGCATGCTGCTCGACGCCTCGTGCGGCCAGGTTCAGGTTCCGCAGAAGGTCGGGCCCTTTTCCATGAACGTTGCCATGCCGTATCCCTATTTCGTCCGCCTCGGAGCGGAAAGTTTTTTCAAGGACAATCCTGCCGTGGCGCCGCTCTCCGATGTCATCCTGCCGTGGCCCAATCCTATTACCCTTCTCGTCGATCTCGTGACGCCCGAAAAAAGCGGTGCAAAGGATACCGCCGCGTCGACCGCATCGGTCCAGAGCGGGGTAAAGGCGGTCGTGCTCGCGAAGACCTCTCCCAAAAGCTGGACCGTTTCGGGCTATATCGATCTTAATCCGCAGCAGCAGTGGCAGCCGGCGGCCGATAAGCTTATGCCGCACCCGGTGGCGGTCCATCTGAACGGCAGTTTTAAAAGCTTCTTTGCGGGCAAATCGGTTCCACCCCTCAAACAGGAAGTCCTCGGAGACTCACTCAGCAAGATCGATCTCGCGAATGATCTTCACGCGAACCGGGCGGTAGCCGAATCGAACAGCGCGGGACAGCTGGTCGTTGTTTCAAACGCCGGATTTGTTTCGTCCCAGAATGCCGCTCCCCAGAACATCATGATGATCCAGAACCTGGTCGACTGGTTTTCTCAGGATGCCAACCTTATCGCCGTACGTACCCGGGCTGTCAAGGACCGCACGATCGACGCCGATCTGCTGAAAAAGGGTTCGTCTAAGCCGGGAGTTATCCGTTTTATCAATATCATCGCGATGCCGCTCATCGTAATCTTTATCGGGATCGTGATTTTCATCCGTCGACGGGAAAAAGTACCTGTTGTTCCCGCGGCACCCATAATAACCGCTCCGGCAGGAGCCAGGGGAGAGGAGAAAAACGCATGAACAATAAAAAAATCATTGTTGCAGCCATTATCCTCGGCATAGCGGTCCTGCTGCTTGTGCTCGTAAAAACGCTGGGGGATCGGACTCCTTCCGAACGTTCGCTGCAGTTTTTTCCCGGTATTACCGAAAAGTCCATCGGAGCAGTGGTCTTGAAGGATGCCACCGACTGGGTAAAAATCCAGCGCAAGGGTGACGGATGGATGATGGTTCCCCGTGCGGTACTGCATTTTACCGCCGCGGAAAAAAAGGCAACCGGTATTTCGCAGGTCATGGACGCCGACACCGCTGCTCCGCAGAAACCGGCGGGTGTTGCAGCAGCGGAATATCCGGCCGACAGCGCAACGGTAGCTTCGCTCCTCGACAATATTCTCAAACTGAAAAAAGACATCCTGGTTTCCGAAAACCCTGAAAAGCAGGCCACCTTTGAAGTCGATACGGTCAAAGGTATTCTTCTCGAGGTGCTTGATCTCGAAGGAACGTCGCGCGGCAAGGTGATCATAGGCAAGAATGCTTCGGACTGGAGCAGCAACTACGTCCGCAGCGAAAACGGCACCGCCGTTTACCAGGCACAGGGTATTTCGCGCTATGTGTTCGGGACCGACCACAACCGCTGGACCGACAAATCGATCATGAAATTCGACAAGGCAGCAGTCACGCAGGTCGCTCTGGCAAAGAAAGGGGCGCCGGCCGTTATCCTCGCGCTTGAAGGCGATTCGGTGAAGAGCTGGAACATCACCCAGCCTTCAAGAAAAGCCGCGGACTCGAGCAAAGTCGACGAACTGCTCAGCGGTCTTTCGAATCTCATGGCATCGGGATACGAGGATTCGTCCTATACCGATGCCGAAACCGGCCTGACCGATCCATCGCTGACCATATCGGTGACCTTCAACAGCGGTGCGGTACGGACGGTTGCCTTCGGTAATGTCAAGGCAGGCGTGAACAAATACTGGATTAAAGCGCAGGATAAGCCGTATCGGTATCTGATCGACGAACATGAACAGAAACGGTTCGATAAAAAGACGGATGATTATCAGAAGCAGGAACTCAAACCGATCGAAGCGGTCCCGGCAAAAAAGAAAACATCCTGATCAAACCTGCAGCAATCTTGGAAGGCCTCTCTTTCACGGGAAAGAGAGGCCTTTTTATTATCCTTTGAAGATGAAATACACGGCGCCGACCAGGCATAATCCTGCCCAGAGGAAATTCAGCTTGAACGGCTGGTGCATGTAATAAAGGGCAAAGGGGACGAACACCGAGAGGCTCAACTCCCCTGGCAACATTTGCAACCGGCCGGGCGACTAGGGATTACCCGATCCGGTTCGCCGGCACCTGCGGATTTTCTTGTTTGATGCTTTCCCACTCTCTCGCGACGCCGTCGTCGTTGTTGCCGTACTTCGATACCCTGTCGGCGGCATTTTTTACGCTTTCCGGCGCATTTGCCATGGCAATGCCGAGACCGGCCTTCTGAAGCATAGGGATATCGTTTTCCGCGTCACCGAATGCAACAACCTCATGCCACTCGATGCCGTCGGTTTTCAGGAGCGCATCCAGACCGTCGGCCTTGTTCGCGACAGGATCGAGGAACTCGAGATAATGGTCCCAGGTACGACAGATATAGACGCCGTGACCCCACCGCCTTCTGAAGAAAGCCTCTTGATCGTCAATAATGCTTTTGTCGCCGACGAAAATCACCTTGGATGGCCTGTTTCCAAGAAAGGGATCAAGCGATTCCACGAATCGGTAGGCGGTACCGGTCTGCGCAAAATAGAGATCAATCCAGGGTGCGGAACGTTCGTTTCTGACCGCATAGAGCGTTCCGTCGAGGTAGTAATTCAGCGCGAACCCTTTGTCAGCGCCGTACCCGATAAGATAATCGGCGATACCGGCGGAGAGGGGGGCGTAATGCACCAGTCGCGAGCCCGATGCGCGGCCGGTACGGACTTCCGCACCGTTGAGCGTCAGCAGCGCGATGTCGTCAAGACGGGACGGAACATACCCGGACATGCTGCTGCCCAGCCGCCCGGTGGCAAAAACAATACGGCCGCCCTGTGCCGCTATCTCTTCGAGCGCACGGCTGGTGGCTGGAGAGAGCTGTTTACGGTCGTTAAGAAGCGTTCCATCGAGATCAAAGGCAAAGAGACGGTAGTCCATGGTGACTGCGAAAAATATACTATTGAACGGGGCGCCGGAAAGAGCCTGTTTTTTTGAAACGGCGCTCATAGTATTTTATGAGAGCGAGAAGAAAAAAACAAGCGCAGGCAGGGGGATGAATACATGCAGGAACTTCGCGAAACCGTATCAAAATACAGTGATAAGGAACTCATGACACAGTTTATCAACCGCAAGGACGACTATACTTCGGAAGCACTGGCCGTCATGCAGGAGGAGATTGAAAAACGGGGGATCGACGGATCGGTCCTGGAAAAGGACGGGGGAGAAGAAAAAACGAATGAAGGGTCCGCGACAACCGTCACCTTCAAGAGCGAGGATTTTCTGAAATTTGACCACTCCTTTTCGCGTACCGACCTGCTCCTGGCTTCGGCGATACTCCGGGAGCACAAGGTTCCGTTTTTTGTCGATAATCCGACGTCATCCGATACCATCCCCACTGAAAGCGAAGCGGAAAAACGTTTTGCAATAAACATACCAAAGCAGTTCGCGGATCAGACGCATGCGCTGCTCGACGAACATTTTGTCAAGGCCGACAACAAATATCTGCTTAAATACACCGGCGCTCGCGATCGTCTCCGGGCGTTTAATTTTCACGACATACATCTTACCGAAAAGGAAGCCATGGAGGAGCTGGAAACCGCTCTTTCCGTGGAGGAGAAGGCGGTCATCACCACCCTGGGATGCCGGCTGCTCAAAGAAGCCGAACAGGTGGAAATGGCCCAGGAACGGGTATTGTTCTACTTTGACTCGATCGGGCCGCTTATCGAGCGGCTTGACATGCCCGGCATGACATCGCTTTCGAAAAACGACCTGTTGACCATTCTGGAAATCCTGCAGGTATATATCGATGATCCCGCGCTTCCCGCATCCATGGACGAAGCCATTTCCCAGGTGCTCGCACTGTTCATCGGTCCCTGATGTTTCCGGGACCCGTGGCTGCCGTTTCGAAGAAATACATCACCGCTTTTTTTTCAAATTCCGCGAAGGATGAAAAACCTTCCCGGCTTCCGCAGTGTACCACCAGGCCTTTGGAACCGCCCGTTGAGGCGAAGACGGAAATCCTTGAACAATCACCCGCGGTTGAGAGTGCGCGGGCGACGAGAAAGATCTCCTTGAGCAGCTTGTCGCGCTCATTGGGGCAGGTGGTCCGGTATTCCACCGACAGCGTGCCGCTATCGCCATAATGGAATTCCGTCAGTTGTCCGAACGGGCGCACGATGCGCTCAATGGAACCCACCGCATCCCCGAACAGCTTTTTCATTTCAGCTCTCGCCGCATCCTCGTCGGCGGTCCTGCCGTTTTGATGATAGGCGTCAATAAGCCCGCACCAGGCGTTGATATTCCGCTGGTTGAAGGCGATGGCCATACGGTAAAAGTGAATGGCGGATTCAAGATCGTTGCCGCGTGCTTTCGCCGAATCGACATAGCGCACATCCTCGGGTTTCCGTGCCGGAGAGGCTGCCGGTAGCTGACGGCTGCCGATAGCGGTGACCAAAGGGTGCCGCACCAGCGCAGTACTTTCCGGCAGAATGGAAAAGGGAGACCGGTTTTTCGCGTTGACGGCGATTCCTTGCTTTTCCCGAGCATAGCGGGATACCAGAAAAAAGAATGAAACCGCAAGGGTGAGGATCACGGCAAGTATGGTCACGTTGATAATGGCCTGACGCATCCGTTTCATCCCCCGGCCGGAGGAATCCTTCGCTGCCGGCAAGGCCGGGGGGTCGCGGTTGTCCGGCACCGTGTGGTGGATTGCCGTTGCCGGCGAAACGGGGTAACTCCGTCCCTGCGCTTGAATCGTAACGGCCGGTACCGGGAGAGCTTCGGGCTGGCGCGCTTTTTTTCCCTGAACCGGTCCCGTCTCGACGGCCTCGGCGTCGATACCGAGTTTTCCGTACCGCTCAAGGGTCACGGCAACATCGACGCGGTTGATCGAACGGAAGAGCGTCACCGGCAGGTGTCCGGTCATGGCCAGCGCCTCGGGAAGGGTGATCCCTTCCTCGCGGACAAGGTGGCGGGCGACCACCATCCTCGCGCCTTTATTCCGGAACCCTTTCACGACAATGTCGAAGTTCATTACCTGGAGTATACCACCCGGTACCGGTGATTTCAAACCCGGGTGCCGCCCGGTCTTGACACGGTTTACGGCAAAAAACATTTTGGAGCCGGTATCTTTTCGATTCACTTCACCAAAGGATGCGGCAGCATGTCCAGTATCAAGAAAAAACGTAAAGCAAAAATCAACCGCCATAAAAGGAAAAAACAACGGCGTCTGAACCGGCATAAAAAACGTTAGGCACGCTGAAGCCGCGTGCGGGGTAGTGTTCCGTAATCAGTGGGGCGGTTGCATAAACCGCCCTTTTTTTAACCAATACCATGACGACAACGCTGCACGGAATAGTCAGAGAGATTACCTTCCAGAATGAGGACAACGGGTACACGGTAGTGCAGTTGCAGGAAAACGGTTCGACCCTGCCCGTGACCTGTGTTGGCGCCCTT